>CAMCIP010000042.1 GCA_945874855.1 Brevundimonas vancanneytii | reverse complement strand
CCGGTGCGGCGGTACTCATAGGCCGAGGACCGCTTGCCGAAGCCGGTCTCGGTGACCGTCAGGATGAACTGTTCGGCCCCGCCCAGTTCGGCGATCCGATCGACCGACAGGGCCGCGTCGGCAGCGACCTCGTCTTCGTCGGCCTCTGTGACCGTCGGCTCGTCCTCGCCCTCGGCCCCCATGGCGCGCCGCATGGCGTTGGCGTGTTTGACGTAGGCGGCACGTTCTTCGGGCGTGGCGTCGACCCGGCCCAGGACGGCCATGGAGATGACCTCGTCGTCCTTGCCGAGGCGCACGCCGCGCACGCCGGTCGAGTCACGGCCCTTGAATACCCGGACGTCGTCGGCCTTGAAGCGGATGGCGCGGCCGAGCGCGGTCGTCATCATGACGTCGTCCTCGGCCGTGCACAGGGCCACGCCGACCATGCGATCGCCGTCTTCCAGCTTCATGGCGATCTTGCCGGCCCGGTTCACCGTGGCGAAGTCGGACAGTTTGTTCCGCCGCACGTCACCCGAGCGTGTGGCGAACATGATGTCATAGTTCCCCCATTCCGCCTCGTCCTCGGGCAGGGGCAGAACGTTCATGATCGAGTCGCCCGGCTCGATCGGCAGCAGGTTGACGAAGGCCTTGCCGCGCGAGGTCGGCGCCCCCAGCGGCAGACGCCAGGTCTTCAACTTGTAGGCCTTGCCGTTGGTGGCGAAGAACAGGACCGGTGTGTGGGTCGAGGCCGAGAACACGCCGGTGATGGCGTCCTCGTCCTTCATGGTCATGCCGGACTTGCCCTTGCCGCCGCGATGCTGGGTCCGGTAGGCGTTGAGGGCCACGCGCTTGACGTAGCCGCCGTGGGTGACGGTGACGACCATGTCCTCACGCGGGATCAGGTCCTCGTCCTCCATCTCGCCGTCGCCCTCGCCGATGAGGGTGCGGCGCGGAACCGCGAACTCGTCCTTCACGGCGATCAGGTCGTCGCGGATGATGGCGAGGATGTTGGCGCGGTCCGACAGGATCGTCAGATGGCCCTGGATGGTGTCGGCCAGACCGCGCGCCTCGCCGAAGATGTCGTCGCGGCCCAGACCGGTCAGCCGGCTGAGGGTCAGACCCAGGATGGCGCGGGCCTGTTCGTCGGTCAGGTTCAGCTTGTCGCCGTCGACCAGGGCCGAGCGCGGGTCGGCGATCAGCTCGATCAGGGCCATCATGTCGCCGACGGGCCAGGACTTGGCCTGCAGCCGCTCGCGCGCCTCGGTCGGATCGGCCGAGGACCGGATGATGTGGATCACCTCGTCGATGTTGGCGACGGCAACGGCCAGTCCGACCAGGACGTGGCCGCGGTCGCGGGCCTTGGCCAGCTCGAACTTGACGCGCCGGACGACGACCTCTTCGCGGAACTCCAGGAAGGCTTCCAGCAGGCGGCGCAGGCCCATCTGCTCGGGCCGGCCGTGGTTCAGGGCCAGCATGTTGACGCCGAACGAGCTCTGCATCGCCGTGAAGCGCCACAGCTGGTTCAGGATGACCTCGCCCGAGGCGTCGCGCTTCAGCTCGATCACCATGCGCATGCCGAGACGGTCGGACTCGTCGCGGACGTCGGAGATGCCCTCGATGCGCTTCTCGCGAACCATTTCGGCGATGCGCTCGATCAGGGTCTGTTTGTTGACCTGATAGGGCAGCTCGGTGACGACGATGGCTTCGCGGTCCCTGCGGATCGTCTCGACCGAGGCACGGCCGCGCACCACCACGGAGCCGCGGCCGTCGCGCAGGGCGTTGCGGGCGCCGGTGCGGCCCATGATCTCGCCGCCGGTCGGGAAGTCCGGTCCGGGCACCAGCTCCAGCAGGGTTTCGTCCGACACCTCCGGATCGTCCAGCAGGGCCACGGCCGCATCGATCACCTCGCCCAGATTGTGCGGCGGGATGTTGGTGGCCATGCCGACGGCGATGCCGCCCGCGCCGTTGACCAGCAGGTTGGGGATGCGCGACGGCAGGACGACCGGCTCGATCTCCTTCTCGTCGTAGTTCGGCTGGAAATCGACCGTGTCCTTGTCGATGTCGGCCAGCAGGGCCACCGCGGCCGTCGACATGCGGCACTCGGTGTAGCGCATGGAGGCCGGGGTATCGCCGTCGACCGAGCCGAAATTGCCCTGGCCGTCGACCAGCAACAGCCCCATCGAGAAGGGCTGGGCCATGCGGACGAGGGCCATATAGACCGACAGGTCACCGTGCGGGTGGAACCGGCCCAGCACGTCGCCGACCACCCGGGCGCACTTCGAATACGACCGGTCCGGCGTCATCTTCGCTTCGTGCATCGAATACAGGATGCGGCGGTGCACCGGCTTCAGGCCGTCGCGCGCGTCCGGCAGGGCGCGGCTGACGATGACGCTCATCGCATAGTCGAGGTACGATCGGCGCAGCTCGTCCTCGATGGTGACGGTGGCCACGTCGCCGCCGCCGGAAGGGGGCGGCGCGGCGTTTTGGTAGGTGTCGTCGGTCAAGGAATTGAGGCTTCTGATGGCCGGAATCGGAACGTGATCCGCTGCGTTGTTTTCTAGCAGTCAGGGTCGCGTGAGGCAAAAGCGGCGACCTGCCCCCTGTAGGAGAGATTTCCCATGACGCGACTGATCCCGATCACCCTCGCCGCCGTGCTCGCCGCCGGCTGCGCCGCGGCCCAGACTCCGGTCGAGGGCGGGCCGCAGGATGCGGTGGCGACCGCCGCCCTGCGGACGGCGGCCGGCGCCGACGCGGGTCTGGTCACCATGTACCGGGGACCTCTGGGTCTGCTGTTCCGCGTGGAAGGCCGCGACTGGCCGGCCGGATGGCACGGCGTGCATCTGCACGAGATCGGCACCTGCGAAGGCCCCGGCTTCACCTCGGCCGGGTCGCACGTCGACCATCCGACCACCGGCCGGGCGCATGGCCTGCTGAACATGGACGGCGGGCCCGAGCTGGGCGACCTGCAGAACGTCTGGGCCCACGCGGACGGCACGGCCCGGGCCGAGGTCTATATGTCGGGCGCGGGCATCGCCGCACCCGGTCAGGACCTGATGGACGCCGACGGCCTGGCCTTCCTGGTCCATGCCCGGGCCGACGACCACCGCAGCCAGCCGATCGGCGGCTCGGGCGACCGCATCGCCTGCGGGGTGTTCGAACAGGTCGGCGCCGACTGAGGTCGCGTCAGGTCGAACCGGGGCGCAAGGTCCGATCCAGGAAGGCCATAACCCGGGGCCAGGCGTCCAGACGGGCCTCTGCGTTGGCCTGGGGCGTGCCGCCACTACGGGGGTCTTCGCGCAGGTCGCCGTCGCCGCCGATCAGGTCGTGGCCGGCGTCCGGATAGATCAGCGCCTCGGTCGGCAAGCCGGCGGCCGCGCGCGCAGCGACCACATTGCGGGCCTGACGCGCCGAGTTCCACTGCGCGTCACGTTCCCCCGCGATCAGCATCAGGGCCCCCGGATAGGCCTCGACCGGGATCCGCGCGGCGGCCTCGCGGTCGGGATGGTCGGCGCGGCCGTTCTCATGGATGGCGCGGAGGTCCGCTACGCCGGGGCCGGCCAGCAGGCCATCGACGAAGCCGCGATAGGGCATGAAGGGCAAGGCCTGTCCGCCGAAGGAGAAGGAGGATCGGGTCCCCTCGGCCTCGATCATCTCCAGGCCCCAGCCCTCCCAGACCAGATCGGTCGGCGTATAGGCGACCACGGCGTCGATCCAGTCATAACGGCTGGCGGCGATCAGGGCGAACTCGGACCCCTTGGACCCGCCGAACAGGCCGAACCGCTCCACGTCCACCCCGTCCAGGCCGCGCAGGGCGTCGCGCAGGTCACCGATCTGATCCACCCGGATGTCGATGAAGCTTCCGGGCAGGTCCGGGAACTGCGGCGGCGGTCCGAACTGCCCCCAGTCCGGCGAATAGTAGGGCAGGCTGACCGCCGCATACCCCATTTCGGCGAGGATCGGACCGAACCGGCGGCCGCCCTGATCGCCGCCGTCAGCCCCGGCCAGGATGACGACGACGGGCCGGGGTTGGTCGCCCGGCAGGGCATAGACGACGGCGTGCGGAAATCCGGTGACGGGACGCTCGGTCACTTGAGCCCTGACACCTGCGGCCAGGAATCCAGCCGCGATGAGGGTGGCGAAGGCCAGCAGAAGTCGGTGGAGGGACAGGGTCATGGTCGGCTCCCGATCAGGTGATGATGCACGGTCCGACCCCTAGTCGCCGCTGATGACGGCCGTGGATGCGGGCTGACAAAAAAGCGTCAGGCTTTGGCGGCCCCCGCCCTCAGGCCGCGCTCGGCCAGGGCCACGACGCCGACGCCGGCGATGGTCAGGGCGGCGCCGGTCAGGATCTGGCCGGTCAGCACATCCCCCAGGAACAGGGCCCCGATCAGCATGGAGACCACGGGCGTGGCCAGCAGATAGGGGGTCACGCGCCCGGCCTCGCGACGCTGCACCAGCCAGAACAGCAGGCTGGTCGCCACCACCGAGGAGACCAGCCCGCCCCAGGCCACGCAGGCCCAGATCAGGGGCGTGGCGGTCGTCATGGCCGCGACCTGGTCCCGCTCCCAGAGGACTGACGCGCCCGCGAGCGTCGGCAGGGCGGTGAAGGCCAGCAGGGCCTGCATCTTCATCGGCGGGATGGACGTCGTACGTCGGGCGACTACCGTGGTCAGGCCCCAGGCCGCACTGGCCGCGGCGACCAGAAGAATGGCCTTCCAGTCCTCCAGCGCATGGGGATCGGCCGCCATCCAGGCCACACCGGCGAAGGCCAGCGCGAGTCCCGCCAGAGCGACGCGCGACAACCGCTCGCCGAGCAGCAGAAAGGCGAACAGGGCTGTGAACGGAATCCACAGTTGCGCCGCGACCGAGGCCGGGCTGACGTCATTGGCGACGCCGAAGCCCAGATAGATCAGGCCGTAGTGGATCGGCCCGCCCAGGATCACGATCACCAGCAGGCTTTTCCGGTCGGGGAACGGCGGCCGCAGGAAGGGGATCAGGCACAGGCCTGCCATGGCGAAACGCAGGGCTCCGGTCAGCAGGGGCGGCAGATGCTCGGTCGCCACCTTGGCCGCCGCATTCTTCACGCCCCAGATGATGACCACCGCGATCAGGGCGGCGATCTCCAGTCCGCTGAGGCGGTGGGTGATGGGGGACGACGGCTTGGGAGGGGGCACGTCCCGGCTATGGCACGCCGGGCGCAAGTGCGCCCGTCAACATGCGTGACCGACGGTTTCGACGCCTCATCCCGGCTTGGCGATCATCAGCCAGTAGATGCCCAGCACGCCCGCGAAGGCGGGGAAGCCCAGGATGAACCAGAGGCGGTACAGGCGGTCATACTCGGCCGTGAGGAGCCCGCCCGCCTCGGCTGCGGTCCGGGCCAGACGGCGCAGACGCAGCTGGATCCAGACCACCGGAAGCCAGCAGAGGCCGATCAGGGCATAGAGCCCATAGGCCCACAGCAGCCAGGGCTCGGTCAGGCCATAACCCTGAAGGTGGATCAACAGCAGGCCGCTGAGGGGCTGGATCACCACGGCGGCGGCGGTGAACAGGCCATCGGCCACGACCACGATCCCGGCCACGGCGGCGATGGTGCGCGGATCCCGCGACCGGTTGGCCCAGACCATGAAGAAGGCGATGCCCATGCCTGTCCCGAACAGCACCGCGCCGGACAGGATGTGGACCATACGGGTGAGGATGTAGAGGTCCATCAGCGCCGCGCCCCGGTCGCCGCGACGTAGAGGGCGAGGACGATGCCCGGAAGCACCTTCAGCCATGGGCCCAGCGGGTCCAGCCAGAATTCCGGCAGGGACAGGGTGCCGGCGATCAGATAGCCGACCGAGACCAGCGCCATGCCGACGGCCGCCCGCGACGTCCAGCTGCGCCTCAGGATCGCCAGGCCCAGCAGCAGATCCACGATCGCGCCCCCCCCGGCGATGGCCTGGGAGGACGCTCCAAAGCCGCCCTTTCGCAGCACGTCGACCGAGGCCTCCCATCCGGGGCCGAGGGTGACGAGGCCGGTGACGATCCAGAACAGGGCCAGGGCCACGATCGCTACCGGCCGGACGAACCACAGTCGGGCATGGTGCACGTCCTGGACCGAGGCAGGGCCTTGGCGGAGGGCGGCCCGCAATCCGCGCGGCGGGGCGCCCAGGGCTGTCGGCCAGGGCTCGTCCCGCCCGGCGACGTCGTGGGTCATCTGCCGCAGGGCGGTGGTCCGCAACGGCGAGGTCCAGCCCAGATGGCCGAGGACGTCGCCCACCGCCAGTACCGGGGCGGCCAGGGCTGGAGGCAGCCGCAGGATCGGCGCCGGGGCCAGACCCAACCAGGCGCGAAGAGCCACCAACAGTTCCGCCTGGCTCACCCTTTCGGGGCCACCGAGATCGGCGGTCAGGCCCGGCGGGGCGTCGACCGCGGCGACGACGGCGGACGCCAGATCCTCCAGATAAATCGGCCGGAAGGGCTGGTCCCCGTCGACCATCGGGATGAAGCCCGGAAAGGCGGCCAGCGCCCGGATCAACCCCGTGCCACCGAAGGCGCCGCGTCCGATGACCAGCGACGGCCGCAGGATGATCCAGTCCAGGCCGGACGCGACGATCATCCGCTCGGTCCCGGCCTTGGTGCGGGCATAGTCCGTCCCGGCGGCGTCGTCCGCGCCGACGGCCGAGAGGTGCACCAGTCGGCGCACGCCCGCGGCCTGCATCGCCGCGATCATCCGGCGCGGTCCGTCCACGTGGGCGGCGACCAGGCTGTCGTCGGCGCCGTCCTGGAGGGCGCCGACGCAGTTGACCACCGCCTCGACCCCTTCGAGCGCGCCGGCCCAGTCGGCGTCCGGATCGGCGAAATCGAGGGTGACCCAGTCGAATCCGGGCGCGCGGCGGGCCGCCTGCGCGGGGTTGCGGGCCGCGGCGCGGACGCACCACCCCGCCGCATCAAAGGCCGCCGCCGTCTGGGCCCCGATGAAGCCGCCGGCGCCCAGGATGAGGACGCGCCGCGTCATGACGACGTCAGAACGGAATGTCGTCGTTCAGGTCGTAGCTTTCCTTGGGGCCCGACGGCTTGTTGGCCCCGCCGGTCGAGAAGCCCGAGCCGTAGTCGTCGTCGCCACCGCGCCCGCCGCCCATGCCACCGCCTTGCGACGCCCCGTCGGCGCGGCCGCCCAGCATGGTGAGTTCGCCCTTGAACTTGCCCACGACGACCTCGGTCGAATACTTTTCGACGCCGTCCTTGTCGGTCCACTTGCGGGTCTGCAAGGACCCCTCGATGTAGACGGTCGAGCCTTTTTTGACATAGTTTTCAACGACTTTGACGATGTTGTCGTTGAAGATCACGACCCGGTGCCACTCGGTCTTTTCCTTGCGCTCGCCCGAGGACTTGTCGCGCCAGGTCTCGGAGGTGGCGATCGACAGATTGGCGATGCGCTCGCCCGACGGCATGGACCGGATCTCGGGGTCGCGCCCCAGGTTGCCGACCAGAATGACCTTGTTGACGCTGCCCGCCATGGGACGCTCCTCGTTCTGAAATACCCGGAACCCATAGCGCAGAGCGCCGGATGTTCCAACTTTGTTCTGCTTCACCCACCCGCGGGCGGGGGCGGCGGCGGTGCAGCGACGGCCACAGGGGCGCCGTCTATGCGGCGCTGGATTGCGCCCGGGATGGCCAGGCGGCCATCGCCCGTCCGTGCCAAGGCGAAGAAGCGACTGCCCTCAAGCGACTTGCCGAAGGAAACGCCCGTGGCGTCGATGAAGATGTACTGCCCCTGATAGGCGCCCATGATCTCGCGGTTATTGCCGCCAAGACGAAGGAAGCGCACGCGCATCTCCTCGAGACGGGCGGCGCAGAACTCGATCTGCGGCTGGTCGCGGGCGACCACGTTCAGCCTCAGGCCGTCGGGCTGGGCTTCGTCAGGCACCACATAGAAGCAGACCCCGGGCTCGTAGGGGGCCTCGGGCGAGCTGGAGCAGGCAGCCGCGGCCAGGGCGGAGACGGCCAGGGCCGTGGCGACGATGAGGCGCATCAGTCGATCGGTCCCAGATTGCAGCGCCGATCCTGCTCGACCAGGGTGCGGAAATTGGTGTTGTCGTCCGATCGCTCCACCCGGCCCGGCACCAGCCGCAGGGTCGTGTTGCCGAAGCGGCCGTAAAGGGCGTCGCCGGGCCGCACGCAGGTGCCGGCATAGAGCGCCTGGACGCAGGCGCTCATGCTGGTGCTGGACGAGACAGCGCGCCAGTCACCCTCCACGAACCGCAGACAGACCTCCCCTGCAGGGGCAGTGGGCGCCTCGGCCGTCTCCAGCGGCGGCAGATCGGTGTCCGGCATCGGGGCCACGTCGATCAGATCGTTCGGCAGAGCCGGGGGCGGCGCCATGGAGGCGGTCGGGGCGGCGGCCAGGGCGCCGGTCTCATCGATGCCGACGTCCAGCGCGTCGGTCGCCAGGCCATTGCGCTGGGCGCAATCGGCGAGGCTGGCCATGCCGACGAAGCGACCGGCCACAAAGCAACGGAGTTCGCGCGTCGTCTCGAGCGCCGGAGCGTCAGCGACGTCGACCGTCAGGCCCCCCTTGGAGGCCGGTGGGGCCGCGATCGGGCCGCCGCCGTCGCGACCGAACCAGAGGGCCAGGACAATGGCCGCCAGCAGCGCCAGACCGGCACCGACGGCCAGCAGCATGCGATTGTCGGGAGGAGACGCCATGGTTCGCTCTATGGGGGCCGGACCGGGCCAATAACCCCGCCGGGACGGGCGGCGTCAACCGCCTTTCGGCTGATCCACGATCAGCCGCCGAGGCGCGCCAGGGCCGCCTGATAGTTGGCGATCTGGGCCGTCAGATAGGCGGGTGCCTGTCCGGTGGCGGCGGGTTTGGCCGTGGCGGGGTTCAGCGCACGATAGGCATCGCGCACTGCCTTCATCGCACCCTGCAATCGCTCGCCGGCATTTCGCCGCGACGCCTCGTCGGTCAGGGTCAGGTTGCGCGGCAGGTTGAGGCCGAAGGTCCGCGCCTCTCCCGTCTGGGCCGTCGGGCCGATGAAGCCGGCAGACAGGCCCAGGGCGGCCAGGGCGTCACGCCCGGGCTCGCCTGACGTCAGCACGGCGCCGTCACGCCCGTCGCGGGCGGTGATCGAAAGTCGCTGGGCCCCCGCGAAGACCGACTCCAGTCCGGGCGCGGCGCTGGCCGCCGCCGCCTCGGCCGTGACCGTGACCCTGAGTCGCCCGAGGGAACCGGTCTCGATCTTGCGGGCCAGGGTCTGAAGGGTGTCGCGCGCATCGATGGTGACCGCGACCGAACGACCGCCGCCCGGCGGCGAAATGTGAAACCGGTCGCCGGGACGCAGGGCCGTAGCCTCGACCAGCCGCTTGGATTCCGCCTGGGCTATCTCGCCGCGCGGCAGGCCCAACCGGTCAAGCACGCCCGCGGCGCCATCGGCGACGGCCAGGGTCAGGGGCCGGGCGGCGTCGCCGTCGCCCGCCCAGTCCCGCGTCCACTCCACGGCCCCCGACGCGGGGTCCAGCCGGGCCAGATAGGCGCGCGTCGGATCCGCGTCCTTGGCATCCGCCGGCCGGTTCGAGACACCGGTGATCCAGACCTTGCCGTCATGGGCCTTGAGGTCGGCGGCCGTGTCGTTGCCTGCGCCGCCGAAATAGGTCAGCCGATCGGCGGCCGAGACGGCCAGATCGGCGTCGAGGGCGATCACATAGGCGTCGGTCCCGCCGGCATGGGCCGCGTTGACCGTACCCACATCGAGCGCCGCATTGTGGGTGGTCCCGGCCACAATGACCCGTCCGCCCTCGACGGCCAGTCCGGTTGGCGCGCCCCCGGCGATGCCCAGGTCCCGCTGCGACGTCAGACTGGGCCGACCCTCGCTGTCGAGGGCGAAGCGGCGCACGACCAGACGTCCGTTCTCCACGCCGGTCGCATAAACGTCCTGCCCGGAGACCGCGATCGCGGAGACGGCGTCGTCCCCGCTTGAGCCAAATTGGATCACGCCCGCCGGCGCGGCGGAGAAGGGCGCCGACGGATAGGCCTGGGTGGCGCGGAAGGTCTGGACGTAGCCGTCCCATCCTCCCAGGGCGGACGCGCCGGACATGGCGGACTTCGCCCGACCGGCGACCGTGACCGTACCGTCGGCGGCGAAGGCCACGGCCGTGGCCTCATCCGCCGCGCGCGCGCCACGGCGCTGGGTCCAGAGCTCCTGGCCGGCCTCGTCGAACACGGTGACGAACGAGTCCACTTCGCCAGGCAGGTCGCCGACCCGACCGGGCTCGAGGGCACCGACCACCGACCCCGCCACCGCCACGCGTCCGTCTCCGCCGACCGCGAGGGCATAGCCGGACGCCTGTGTCGCAGCGCCAAGCGTGCGGGTCGAGACGACCCGTCCCGCCGAGTCGAGCCGGATCAGTCCGACGTCGGAAGCGCCCTTGATCGGCTGGCCCGCCGTGGTCGCCTTCAGGTCCGCCACCAGCCAGAGACCGCCGTCGGACGCCGCCGCGGAGGCGCGCACCGCGCCGTAGCCGTCGGGCAGGGCCGTCTGGGACACCCGGCCGTCGACCCACTGGGTCTCACCGATCCGCGGCGCCGTCGCGGGCGCGCCTCCGCCCTGGTCGGACTGGAATTTGAGCAGCTCGTGGCCACCTGCCTTGCCGACGCCCTGCACCACATAGACGGCGTCGCGCGGCGCCGCCTCGGCGAAGCCGACGGTCTCGCTGGAGACGCCCCGCACCGCCAGCGCCCAACGATCGGGCCCGGCGGGCAGGGTCACGGCCTTGCCGTTGACGGTCAGGGTTCGTGGTTCGGCCTTGATGGCTTCGCGGCCCAGGCGGGTCTCGACGCCCGCCGCCTGCAGCGCGCCGTTGATGTGGCTCAGCACATTGCCCAGCGTCCGCGGCGTGGTGCCGAGGTCCGCGAGGTCGATCGCGACCGACGTCGTGCCCGACGTCCGGCGCACGTTGATGGTGAAGGCCACGGCTCCCTGGAAGGCGGCGACCGGTTCATCGACCGAGCCCTCATGGATGGGGGCGGTGATCGAGACAGCGGAGTCGCGCCGCACGGCGGCGGTGGTCCTGGCCAGGGCGCCGGTGGTGCCCTGCACCAGACGCACGGCCTCGAAGTCGGCTGCGGACACCCACGACCCGACCTCGGCCAGACCCGCGTCGAAGCGTCGGTTCAGCAGCGACAACTCACTGGCGGGCAGGCCCTTGGCCTGGGCCCGGTTGGTCAGCGCCGTGAGCGTGTCCAGACCCTGGTACAGGGCAAACAGGCGTCGATAGTCACCTGAGACGTCCGCGGCGTCGGGCCGGGCTGCGTCCTCGTCGATCAGACGGCGTCCGCCAAGGGCCTGGCGCACGCGCTCGTCCGGAGGCGCCAGTTCGCCGCCGGCGCTCCACGGGGGCGTCGGCTGGCGACGTGAGGCCGCCGAGGTCCCGGGCAGGCTTACGCCCGAGGAGAAGGACGTCCCCCCGAACAGGCCCAACAGGTAGCTGTTGTCGATCATGGCGACCTTTCGGCCGACACCCTCTTCGATCGGGGCTGACGACGGGTTAACGTCCGGCAACGGAACGGTCTGATGACCGATTCGTTAATGCGCCGCCGATCCGTCCCGACCTCTGAAAGGTACGAAGCGATGATCCGTCCGCGTTCCCTGTTCGACGCCCTGCTGTCGCTCTACGGCTTTGCCCGGGAGTCAGGCCGCCGCGGCCGCCCGGAGCCCGTTCAGATAGGGGCGCGAGCCGGGCTGAAAGCCGCCGACCGCACCTGACCTAGCTGCGGAAGAGAGACAGGATCACCTGCGGCGCCTGATTGGCGATCGACAGCGCCTGGGCCCCCAGTTGCTGCTGCACCTGCAAGGCCTGGAGGCGCGCGCTCTCCTTGGCCAGGTCGGCATCGACGAGATTGCCCACGCCGGATTCGAGCGTGTCCGACAGCTTGGAGACGAATTTCGCGTGCGCCTCGATCTGCTTGGCCTGCGCGCCAATGTCTCCCAGGGCCGAGTTGAGCTGGGTGATGGAATCGTCCAGTCGCGCCAGGGCGGAGATGGCTCCGGTGATGGTCAGCAGGGAGTTGGACAGGGACACTTCGATGATCGCGCCACCTGTCGTCAGGTTACGCGAGGAGAGGGTGACGGTCTGGCTGGCGTCGGCATTGGCCAGGAACCGGATGCCCGGCGTGATCGAGCCGTTGAAGATGTTGGTACCATCGAAGGTGGCGTTGGCCACGGCGGAGTTGATGGCCCGGATCAAGGCGCGGAAATCGGAGTCCAGCAGCTGCCGCGACTGGGTGCCCAGCGACTCGTCGCGGGCGGCGATCACCTTTTCCTTCAACTGGTTGAGCAGGTCGGAGATCGACTCGCCGGCCGTCAGGGCGACGTCGGCGACGGAGGTCGCGCGGTCGAGGCTCTGCTTGACGGCCGACAGCGCGCCGATGTCCGCCCGCTGGCCTTGGGCGATGGCCCAGATGGCGGCATTGTCCTTGGCGCCCTGCACCTTGAGGCCGGTACTGATCCGGCCCTGGACGTCCGACATGCGGTCGTTGGTGCGGGTCAGGTTCTGCAGCGCGATCTGAGCGCTGGTATTCGTGTGGACGCTGTTCGTCATCCGGCCCGAGCCTCTTTGCTGATGAGGTGAAGGCTATGGGGCGAGTCGTGAGCGTATGGTTAACGCGGAATGAGCACGCGAAGCGCCGCGCGGCCGGGGCCTGCGCGGTCAAGGGTCGGGGCTGCCGACGGGCTCAGGCGCGGGTGTCGATCACCGCACCGGCCGAATAGTTTTCACCCTGCATCAGCCGTTCGACCTGTTCGCGGGGCACCTGACGGACCACCTCTCCGGTGATGCGGTCCAGGGTCTTGTAGATGAAGGTCCCGCGGTCGGGGCCTTCCTCAATGACCAGTCGGTAGCGGGCCGCGCGTTCGGCCTCGCGCGAGGCCGGCGAACGCTCGAAGTCCCCGGACGCGGCGGACCCTGAGGACGCGGCGACGGGGCCGATGCGGGCTATGTTGGCATTCGTGTCCATGGCTCCTTACCGGCCGTTCCGACCGGCGCCTCTTGAGAGAGGGCTTTGAGGGACGATCGGACGGACGCCGGTGAGGGCGTCCGTCCTTTCAGTCCTTCGGCCCTTAACGGAACAGTCCGAGCAGGATCGAGGTCGACGAGTTGGCGATGGACAGCGCCTGAACACCCAGCTGCTGCTTCGTCTGCAGCGACTGGAGACGCGCGCTCTCCTTGGCCAGATCGGCGTCCACCAGGTTGCCGACGCCGGATTCCAGGGTGTCCTGCAGCTTGCCCACGAACTTCAGATGGGTGCTGAGGGAGTTGGAGCCGGTGCCCAGGCGAGCCAGCGAGGCCGAGACGTTGTTGATCGAGGTGTTGATCGTCGTCAGGGCGGTCGAGGCCAGGGTCGCGGTGCCGATGGTCGCCGTGGCGGCCAGGGTCACATTGGCACCGCC
>CAMCIP010000041.1 GCA_945874855.1 Brevundimonas vancanneytii | reverse complement strand
GTTCAGGCCGAGGTGTTCGCGGATGGCGCGGGGCGTGGCGCCGCCGATCAGGTCGAGGATGTTGGCCTCCAGCACCGCCTCGTCGATCCTGCCCTTGCCGGTGCCGTGCAGATCCACGTGGATCGACTGGGGCTTGGCCACGCCGATGGCGTAGGAGATCTGGATGGTGCAGCGGTCGGCCAGGCCGGCGGCCACCACATTCTTGGCCAGGTAGCGGCAGGCATAGGCGGCCGAGCGGTCGACCTTGGTCGGATCCTTGCCCGAGAAGGCGCCGCCGCCGTGGGGCGAGGCGCCGCCGTAGGTGTCGACGATGATCTTGCGGCCGGTGACGCCCGCGTCGCCATCCGGTCCGCCGATCTCGAAAATGCCGGTCGGGTTGATGTGCCAGACGGTGTTCGCGTCGGTGAAGCCCTCGGGCAGGACCGCCAGGATGTGCGGCTTGACGATCTCGGCGACGTCGGCCGACGACAGGCCCGGGGCGTGCTGGGTGGACAGCACGATCGAGGTGGCGCGCACCGGCTTGCCGTCCTCATACTGGATGGTGACCTGGCTCTTGGCGTCGGGTTCCAGCCGCTTGTCGCCGCCGTGCCGGACTTCGGCCAGCCGCTTCAGGATGTTGTGGCTGTACTGCAGGGTGGCCGGCATGAGCTCGGGCGTCTCGTTCGAGGCATAGCCGAACATGATGCCCTGGTCGCCCGCGCCCTCGTCCTTGTTGCCGGCGGCGTCGACGCCCACCGCGATGTCGGCCGACTGGCCGTGCAGGCGGTTGATGAACTCGAACTTCTCCCAGTGGAAGCCGGTCTGCTCATAGCCGATGTCCCGGACCGCAGCGCGGACGGCGGCCTCGATCTCGTCCTGGACGCCCGGGGCCCACTGGCCCGCCGTGTCCATGATGCCATTGCCCCGGATCTCGCCGGCCAGAACCACCAGATTGGTGGTCGTCAGCGTCTCGCACGCCACCCGCGCATAGGGATCCTTGGACAGGAACAGATCGACCACCGTGTCGGAGATGCGGTCTGCGACCTTGTCGGGATGGCCCTCGGAGACGCTTTCCGAGGTGAAGAGGAAGGAAGAACGGGACAAGGGGGGCGCTCCGGACAGCCGCGACGGCGGATTTGCCGGAAGCCATATAAAGATATGCTTATACGATCAAGAGGGCGCGCAAGACGGGACCCCCGTCAGCGCCCGGAGCGCAGCACGAAGCGGCGGTTCAGCGGCTGAGGCGGCCGCGCATTGCCGGGGTGCCGTCGCGAAAACGCTTCGATCTGTGAAGCCGACACCGTGATCGGGGTGGCCAGAACAGCCCAGTTCACGGTCTCGCTGCAGGGCGGCGTCGTCAGCGACCCCTCATAGCGGAAATAGTCCCGCTGCTCGGGGAGCAGGGCCGAGAGATCCAGAGTCGGCCCGTCATCCGCCTCTCCTGGCGTCGCAATCGCCTCAAGAACGGTCTGGATTTCGGGATTGGGGGCGCCCGGTTCCGCGAAGACCCCGACCACACCCAGGGTGCCGTCCGGAGCGGCATGGACGAAGTGGATCTCCAAAGGATAGCGGTGTCCGTTGAGCAGATGCTCGCTGGGCTGGTGGACATGGAGCTGGAGCAGCCGGTACCCCTTGCCGCCCATGGTCAGGTTCGACCCCGGGGCGGCCTCGACCTGGATAGCGTGGCCGGTGTCGACCACCCGCGTCGGCAGCCGCCGCCATTGCAGGTCGAGGGGGCCCAGATCGGCCGCTATGGCCCCGGTGAGATCGATCGGACTTTCCTGCTGGCCAGCCGAGCAGATCGACCAGGCGGGATCGAGCCGCCCCCAGTACTCGGGGCCCCCGGGACCGCCATAGGACCAGGCCGGTCCATGCGCTTGGGGCGGGGCGGCGTGCCCGTCCTCATGGACCTGGGCTGCGGCAGGCCCGGAAAAGCCCAAGGCCATTGCCAGAAGGAGATGCGGTCGCATTGTCGTCCCCCGATTCGATGGACCTCTTGTACAGGGCCAGCGCGCCAACCGGGAGGGGACTGGTGCCGCTTGCGTGACTCGAACACGCGACCCCCGCATGACGAAGGCTGTTCCAGCTCCGGCCGGGAAGGCTTGCGGGCAAAGGGTTCGGGCCGGCTTTTGTTGAGAGCCAGCGCCCCAGCCCAGCCCCTTCCCGGTTTGGCCTGAGGGGGTGATGGAGGCGTTTCAGGGGATCGGGTCAGGGCCCATGGCCACCTCCCATGATCAAGCCCCCTGCCGACGCTACACCATTTGAGGGTCCGGCGCGCCATTCGAGGATCTGCGCCTGCCCCTCGAGCCTGTTGAAATCGCGGCGTTCCCGCAGACTCGAGTCATTGCCGGGATGGGGCGGACACAGCCGTGACCAGCCAGACCTTGCCCGCCATCAACACTCCCTGTCCTTCTATGTGGTGGCGCGCGAACAGGGCCTGCAGGTCTTGCTCTACAAGGCGCCGCAACTCGTCAGCCTGATCTGCCATCAGGCGACCTGCGGCCAACGATGACATCGCGAATGTGACGGCTGCCTCAGGCGAGGCTCCGACCCCGCCGACAGGGTGCAGGCCTTCATGGGGGACAATGTCGACGTCCATGAAGCCAGCCTCGATCAGGATAGTGCTCAGATAGTCGGTGTCTTCAAATGCGAATGGACCTGGGGCCCGGGGCACGGCTGGCGGCACGTCGATGTGGCGTCGCACAACGCCCATCATCTCCATCATCCAGGGATTGTCGCGCGGCGGCCCCCAGACAGCGAGGTCGATCCGGCCGCCCTTCTTCAGACAATCGTGGAGATTGGTGAATGCCTCGACCGGGTGCGGGAAGAACATGCTCCCGAAGCGGGAGACCATTCGGTCGAAGGGCTCTTCCGGCCGAAAGTTCGCCGCATCGACGCACTCGAAGGTCACGTTTGGGGCACCTGCAGCCCTCGCCCGTTCTCGCGCCTTGCCAATCAGGTCGGGCGAAATGTCGATGCCGGTCACAGACCCGTTGGGCCCCGCCAGGGCCGCGATCGCCAGACTGGTGGCGCCACCACCACAACCCAGATCAAGAACGCGTTCTCCGGCCGTGAAGGCGGCTCTCGCCAGTAGTGCGTCTCCTATCGGCGCGATCATCGACTCGAACTGGTCGATGCCGGCCAGCCATCGGGCACCCATCTCGCCTGCCCAGTCCTCGGTCGGCGCTATCCTCGAAATGTCGATCCGGGAGTCGGCCATCGTTGCGAGCCTCGCGAGCGTTCTGGTTTGAGTGAGTCAGGCCTTGAGCCAGGTCCGGATGATGAATGCCACCACGCCGAGTGCGGCGACGCTCATCGTCCAGATCGCTGCCATCCAGAGGAGGCGTTTCCAGAGGGGTGCCTCGTCCATCAGTGATACCCGTGCGTGCCGACCTTGCCGCGAAAGACCCAGTAGGCCCAGGCCGTGTAGGCCAGGATGATCGGGACGATGATCACGGTACCGACCAGCATGAACATCTGGCTCGACGCGGGCGCTGCTGCATCCCAGATCGTGATCTGGTCGGGCACGATATAGGGGAAAAGGCTGATTCCGAGGCCGGCGAAGCCGAGCAGGAACAGTCCGAGTGTGATGGCGAACGGCAGGCGCTCGGATCCCTGATTCAGGCTGCGGAAGAGGAAGACCCCGGCGATGACCACCAGGATGGGAACCTGGGCCGTCAGCAGGACGCCCGGCATCTCGAACCAGCGTTCCCAGTAGGCGTAGTCGAGAAAGGGAGTGGCGGCGCTGACGGCGGCCATGCCCCCGAGGGTGGCGACGCCGAGGATGCGGGCCAGGCGCATCGCCTGACACTGGGCCGTGCCCTCGACCTTCCAGATCAGCCAGGTGGCGCCGAGAAGGGCATAGCCGGCGACGACGCCGATGCCGGTCAGGAGGCTGAAGGGTGTCAGCCAGTCCAGCCACCCCCCTGCATAGGCCCAGCCTCCGGCCTGGACGCTTTCGACAACGGCGACACCCTGGAGGATGGCTCCGAGGATCATGCCCTGCGCCAGGGCGGCGACGACCGAGCCGACGGTGAAGGCGACGTCCCAGAGCGCCCGATGACGTGGATCACGCCAGCGGAACTCGAAGGCGACCCCGCGAAACACCAGACCCAGCAGCATGGCGATCACAAGCGGATAGGTGGCCGGCAGGATGATGCCGTAGGCCAGTGGGAAGGCCGCGAACAGCCCGCCGCCGCCCAGCACCAGCCAGGTCTCGTTGCCGTCCCAGACCGGGGCAATGGAGTTCATGGCCTGATCCCTTTCCTCGCCAACAGCGAAGAAGGGAAACAGGATGCCGATGCCGAGATCGAAGCCGTCCATGACGACATAGGCGAAGACCGCAAAGGCGATGATGAAGGCCCAGACGACCGTCAGGTCGAGTGCATAGGTCATGGTTTACTCCGCCGGTCCGGGTGCGCCGTCGAGCGCGGGAGCCGGGGTGATGCCGGCGGACCGGATCGGGACCTGCGGGGGCGGCGTCTCATGGGCCCGGGGCGTCTGGCCCATCAGCTTGAGCAGGTACCAGACACCGGCTCCGAAGACGGCGAAATAGACGATCACGAAGGCAGTCAACGAGGCGGCCACGGCCGGAGCTGCGAGTGGGGAATGCGACTGCCCGGTCAGCAGCTGACCATAGACGGTCCAGGGCTGCCTGCCGACCTCTGTGGTGATCCAGCCGGCGATGACAGCGACGAACCCGGTCGGCCCCATCAGAATGGCGAGCCGGTGCAGGAGCGGCCAATCGTAGAGGGACCCACGCGCACGGGCGACCAGGCTGATGACGCCGAGGCCGAGCATCGCGAATCCGAGGCCGACCATCACCCGGAATGACCAGAAGACGATGCCGACAGGTGGCTCCTGGTCGTCAGGGATGGTGTCCAGTCCGGCCAGTGGCGCGTTCGGGTCATGTTTGAGGATCAGAGATGAGGCCTTGGGGATCTCGATGGCGTAGTCCACACGCTTCTCCGCGCTGTTCGGAATGCCGAACAGGATCAACGGCGCGCCGTCAGGATGGCTCTCGTAGTGGCCCTCCATCGCCATGACCTTGGCGGGCTGATGCTGCAGGGTGTTGAGCCCGTGCAGGTCCCCCGCGAAAATCTGGATCGGCGCGACGAGCGCCGCCATCCACATCGCCATGGAGAACATCTTGCGGGCGAAGGGATTGGTCCGGTCCTTCAGCAGGTGCCACGCCCCCACGGCCCCCACCACCAGCGCCGTCGTCAGATAGGAGGCGATCAGGGTGTGGGCGAGGCGATACGGGAAGCTGGGGTTGAAGATGATGTCGAGCCACGATCCGGCCGGGACGAACTGGCCGGCCGCATTGATGTCGAAGCCGGTCGGCGTCTGCATCCAGCTGTTCACGCTGAGGATCCAGGTCGCCGAGATGAAGGTGCCGAGCGCGACCATGCAGGTCGCCGCGAAATGCAGCTTCCGGCCTACCTTGCTCATCCCGAACAGCATGACGCCGAGAAAGCCGGCCTCAAGGAAGAAGGCGGTCAGAACCTCATAGGCCATGAGCGGGCCGAGCACCGGCCCGGTCTTGACCGAGAAGACCGACCAGTTGGTCCCGAACTGGTAGGACATGACGATGCCGGACACGACGCCCATGGCGAAGACCACGGCGAAGATTTTCAGCCAGTATCTGAACAGGTCCAGGTAGACGCTCTTGCCGGTCTTCAGCCACAGCCCCTCGAGCACCGCCAGATAGCTGGCCAGGCCGATCGAGAAGGAGGGAAAGATGAAGTGGAAGCTGACGGTGAAGGCGAACTGGATGCGCGCCAGCAACACGGCGTCGAGATGATCAAGCATGACGACTGGCCTCTGTCACCGGCTGAACCGGAGCATGGATCGGGGACGGATGGAGCATGGGTCAGTCCGAGGACGCGGCGCGGTCGGTGCCCTGCGTCAGGGCGTCGAAGGCCTGGTGCTGCGACAGGAAGACCCTGCCGCCCAGGGCGTCCAGCAGGTGTGATCGCTGCAGGGCATCCATCACCGGCCCCTTCACCTCGGACAGGTGCAGCTGGATGCCGCCGTCGAGCAGGCGGTGATTGATCGCCTCGAGGCTTTCGAGGGCGGAGGCGTCGACGCCGTTGACGGCGGAACACATCAGCACAAGGTGACGCACCTTCGGGTGTTCGGCGACCTGCTCCAGGACGAACTCCTCCAGCCACCGGGCGTTGAGATAGGTCAGGCTCTCGTCGATCCGGATGGTCAGGACATGGGGGTCGGTGATCACGGCATGGCGTTTCACATTGCGGAAATGCTCGGTGTCCGGCACCCGGCCTACGATCGCCGCATGGGGCCGTGAGGCGCGCCAGAGGTAGAGGGCCAGGCTCAGCACCACGCCGGACACCACACCGGGCTCGACCCCGGCCAGCAGGGTGACGGCGATGGTGGCCGAGAGCGCGGCGAAATCGGGCTTGGAGAACCGCCAGATTTCGCGAGGGGTCTTCAGATCGACGAGGCTCAGCACTGCAACGATGATGGTCGCCGCCAGGGTGGCGATGGGCAGGGAATGGAGCAGCGGCGTGAGGAGCAGGGCGGCGACAAGGATGCCAAGGGCAGTGAAGGCCCCGGCCGCCGGGGTCTCGGCGCCGGCATCGAAATTCACCACGGACCGCGCGAAGCCCCCCGTGACGGGGTAGCCGCCGGAAAAGGCCGCCGCGACGTTGGCCGCGCCCAGCCCGATCAGTTCCTGGTCCGGGTTGATCCTCTGGCGCCGCTTGGCGGCCAGGGTCTGGGCCACCGAGACGGACTCGACGAAGCCGATGACGGCGATCAGCAGGGCCGGCACGGCGAGTTGCTGCCAGAGCGCAAGGTCGATCAGGGGCACGGTGAAGGGCGGCAGGCTCTGGGGAATGGCGCCGACCACCTTCACGCCCTGGGCCTCGAGGTCGAACAGGATCACGGCGAGGGTCGAGACCGCGACGGCCGCGATCGGCCCGGCCTTGGCGATCAGATCGGCAGGACGGGCCGCCAGGCCGAGGCGCATCAGCAGGGGCTTCAGTCCCTTGCGGACCCAGAACAGGAAGGCGGCGCTGGCCACGCCGATGATCAGGGTCGGGACGTTGATGTCGCCCAGATTGGCGATCAGGCTGGTGATCAGCTCCGGCATGGCCTCGCCGTGCGCACTGACCCCCAGGATCGACTTCAGCTGGCTGGTGGCGATGATGATGCCGCTGGCGGTGATGAAGCCCGACACCACGGGATGCGACAGCAGGTTGCCGAGAAAGCCGAGCCGCAGGATGCCCATCGCCACCAGGATCAGTCCGGACAGCAGGGCGAGGATCAGGGCCGCGGCGATGAACTCCGCGCTGCCGGGCGTAGCCACGCTGCCCGCGGCCGCCAGGGTCATCAGCGAGACCACGGCCACCGGGCCGACCGCCAGGGTGCGGCTGGTGCCGAAGATCGCATAGGCGATGATCGGCAGGATGGAGGCATAGAGGCCGATCTCGGGCGGCAGGCCCGCCAGCATGGCGTAGGCGAGACTCTGGGGGATCAGCATGATGGTGACGATGGCGGCCGCGACCAGATCGCTGGTCAGGGTCGAGCGGTCGTAACGTCGGCCCCAGTCGAGGACGGGCAGGTAGCGCGCGAGCGATGACATGTCAGGCGGCGTCGCGCTGCCCGGGGTGGGCCATCCACTCATGGCCCTTGAGCATGCAGTTCCAGTAGATCCACGGCAGGGCTTCGGACTTCAGCAGCCAGGACAGGCGCTGGGGCTTGGTCCCTTCGATGATCCAGCTGGGGAAGCTGGGCAACAGCTTGCCGCCATAGCCGAATTCGGCGAGCAGGATCTTGCCGCGTTCGACCGTCAGCGGACAGGAGCCATAGCCGTCGTAGACGGCAGTGGGCGGCTTGCCGGCCAGCACCGACAGCAGGTTCTCGGCCACGACCGGCGCCTGTTTGCGCGCGGCCGCCATGGTCTTGGCATTGGGGGTCGACCCGCCATCGCCGAGGCCGAAGACGTTGGCGTGGCGGACGTGCTGCAGGCTGGCCGGATCGACGTCGACATAGCCGGCCTCATTGGCCAGCGGGCTGCGCGCCACAAAGGGCGGCGCCTTCTGCGGCGGTGTGACATGGATCATGTCGAAGGCCCGGGTCACCTCGCCGGCGGTCTCCCGGAAGGTGGCGGTTCGGCCGGGGCCGTCGACGGCGATCAGGGTGGATTCGAACTGCAGGTCGATGCCGTAGCGGCCGACGTAGTCCATCAGCGGCGGCACGAACTCCTTGACCCCGAACAGGACCGCGCCCGCGTTGTGGAACCGGACGTCGATGTCCTTGAGCACGCCGGTCCGAAGCCAGTGGTCGCAGGACAGGTACATGGCCTTCTGGGGCGCGCCGGCGCATTTGATGGGCATGGGCGGCTGGGTGAACAGGGCAGTCCCGCCCCTGAGCTTCTGCACAAGCTCCCAGGTGTAGGGGGCGGTCTCGTAGCGGTAGTTGGAGGTGACGCCGTTCTGGCCGAGCGTCTCTGGCAGGCCGTCGATCGCGGCCCAGTCCAGGGTGTTGCCGGGGGCCACGACCAGGGCGCGGTAGCCGACCGTGCTCCCGTCCTCGAGGACGACCTCGTCCCGGTCCGGCATGAAGGCGGCGACGGCGGCCCGGATCCAGCGCGCCCCGGCCGGGATGACCGTGGCCTCGGCCCGGCGGGTGTCCTTCACATCAAAGACGCCGCCGCCCACCATGGTCCAGCCCGGCTGGTAGTCGTGGGTGTCGCGCGGCTCGATCACCACCACGTCGAGGTCGCGGTCGCGCTCCAGCAGGGAGGCGGCTGTGGCGAGGCCGGCCGATCCGCCGCCGACGATGACCACGTCGGCCCGTTCCGGCCGCGCGCCGGTCGGCGCGGTCATCCGGGTCTCGAGCCGGGGGCGCAGCCCGGTGAGGTCATAGCCCGCACCGGCGGCCGTCGCGATCAGGGTATCCGCCGGCTCCGTCCCCGCCCGCGTCAGGGCCCACAGGGTCGTCGAACGCGTCCCGGTGCGGCAGTAGGCGAGCACGGGCCCCTCGAGGTCGGCCAGGGCGTGCGCCATCAGGGCGACGTCCTCGTCGGTGATCTTGCCGCCGACAGTCGGCACATGGGCGAAGCCCAGACCTTGGGCGGCGGCCAGCGCCTTCATCTCCGCCGCCGTCGGCTGCCCCGGCTCCTCGCCGTCCGGCCGGTTGTCGATGATCGCGCGAAAGCCGTCGCGCGCCGCCTGGGCGACGTCCGCCTCGGTCAGCTGGGGGGAGACCGAAAGCGAGGGGGTCAGGACCTTGAACGGCATGGGGATCGTCCTTGAACGGGGAGACTCAGCGGGCCTTGCGGCGGGTGGACAGGCCGAATGGCATATAGGCCGGGCAGGTCGCGGTCAGGCTGGTCAGCAGGAAGACGAGGGCGACGCCGCCGAGCACCAGGGCAAGCGTGCCGGTGATCAGGCCGAGCCCCCAGGCCGCAATCACGGCGGCGACGGCGACGAGCCGGATGACCCGGTCGAGCGTTCCCATGTTTTTCATGGCGAGTGTCCTTTCGATGGGAGGGTACCGGCGCGGCCAATGCGACCGCGCCGGGTCAGGGGTGTCAGGCGGCGATCGGGCGGGTCGAGAAATACCAGTCGGTGTATTTGAAGCCCTCGCCCTCGCGGGCGTTGGCGGCGTCCACCGTCTTCGGCGGAGAGACGATGGCGTCGTCGCCCGGCTGCCCGCCGGCGGGGGTGGCCACGCCATTGGCGTCGCTGGTCTGCATGGCGGTGACCAGGCGGACGATCTCGGGGATCGAGCGGCCGTTGCTCATCGGATAGTAGAGCATGGCGCGCAGGATGCCTTCAGGGTCGATCACGAAGGTGGCGCGCACCGCCGAGGTGTCGCTGGCCCCCTCGTGGATCATGCCGTAGGCACGGGCCACTTCCATTTTCAGGTCTTCGATGATGGGGAAGGGGATCTCGACGCCGAACTTCTCGGCGATGTTCCGGGTCCAGGCGATGTGGGAGAAGATGCTGTCAATCGACAGGCCCAGCAGTTCGCAGTTCTTCGCCTTCAACTCGGCCGCGACGGCGGCGAAGCCGATGAATTCGGTGGTGCAGACCGGGGTGAAGTCGGACGGGCGCGAGAACAACACCAGCCACTGGCCCCTGTAGTCGGCCAGCGACCGGTCGCCATGGGTGGTCTTCGCCGAGAAGTTCGGCGCGGGCGCATTCAGGCGCGGCAGGCCGACAGTCGTGTGGGTCTCAGACATTGGATGTCTCCAGTTTGGGCTGCCTCGTCGGGGCGGCGGGCAGCAAACGGTGCAGGATCATTCCGCCCAGCATGGCCGCGACGAAGATCGCGGCCGGGGCCGGGGCGATGGCGAGATCGGCGAGGGCGGGGCCGGGGCAGAGTCCGGCGACGCCCCAGCCGATCCCGAACAGGGCGGCTCCGCCGACCAGGCGGGGCTCGAGGTCACGGGCGGTGGGCAGGGTGAACCGCTCGGCAGCCATCGGTGAGGGCATGCGCTTCTGGAGACGCCAGGCGATGGCCATGGGGATCAGGGCACCCCCCATGACGAAGGCGAGCGTCGGGTCCCAGGCGCCGAACAGGTCGAGGAAGCCGCGGACCCGCTGCGGATCGGCCATGCCGGACACGGCCAGGCCGGCACCGAACAGGGCACCCGCGACCAGGGCGAAGGCGAGGGGGCGTATCATTGGCCCATCCCCATGGCGTTCATGGCCGCGACGGTCGCGATGCCCGTCAGCATGAAGGTGGCCGTCGCCACAAGCGACCTTGCCGACAGTCGCGACATGCCGCAGACGCCGTGCCCGCTTGTGCAGCCACTGCCCAGCCGGGTGCCGAATCCGACCAGCAGGCCGCCGAGGACCAGGGCGAGGACGCCCTGCTCGAACCGCGCCTCTACCGGCCCGACCAGCAGGCCGACGAGGCCGGCGCCGACCGGCAGGCCGATGACGAAGGCGATCGACAGCGGACGGGGGGCGCCGTCGGTGGTGATGCCGACAGCCCGGGCCGCCAGACCGCTGACCCCGGCGATCCGGCCGAGCCCCAACAGCATGATGGCTGAGGCCGTGCCGATCATCAGGCCGCCGATCAGGCCCGGGAGCGGCATGGCGTTGGCGAACAGGCCCCCCATCACAGGACGTCCAGGGGGATCTTGAGGTAGCGGGTGCCGTTCGACTCCGGTTCCGGCAGATGCCCGCCGCGGATGTTCACCTGGATCGAGGGCAGGATCAGCTTGGGCACGGACAGGGTGGCGTCGCGTGCGTTGCGCATGGCGACGAACGCCTCCTCGCCGACGCCTTCATGCACATGGACGTTGCCCGCGCGCTGGGCCCCGACGGTGGTCTCCCAGGCGTAGGTGTCGCGTCCAGGGGCCTTGTAGTCGTGACAGAGGAACAGCCGGGTCTGGTCCGGCAACGACATCAGGCGCCTGATCGAACGGTAGAGTTGCCGCGAATCCCCGCCCGGGAAGTCCGCCCGGGCCGTCCCATAGTCCGGCATGAACAGGGTGTCGCCGGTGAAGACGGCGTCGCCGATCACATAGGCCAGATCCGCCGGTGTATGGCCGGGAACGTGCAGGGCCATCGCCTCGATCCCGCCGATCCGGAAAACGTCGCCGTCCTCGAACAGCCGATCGAACTCCGACCCGTCGCGGGCGAATTCGGTCCCTTCGTTGAAGATCTTTCCGAAGACGTTCTGGACGTGGATGATCTCCCGACCGATCGCGAGTTGACCCCCCAGATGCGCCTTCAGATAGGGCGCCGCCGACAGATGATCGGCGTGGGCATGGGTTTCCAGAAGCCAGGTGACCGTCAGGCCCTCAGCCTTCACATGGGCGATGATGGCATCGGCCGAGGCGAAGGAAGTCCGCCCCGCCGCCGCGTCATAGTCCAGCACGCTGTCGATCACCGCGGCCTCGCGGGTCGCCGGATCGTGGACGACATGGCTGACGGTGTTGGTCGGCTCGTCGAAGAAGCTCTTGACGACCGGAGCCTGGCCGGCGCCGCTCCGGGCCTGATCGATGATCGTCGTCGCCGTTTCCAGGTGGGCATCGGTCATGGGGGACTCCGGTTTGGCAGGGAATGAAGGGGCATTCACGGACGGTGCGCCTCCACGCGGCAGGACAAGCAGACACCCGCGCGCGAGGCCGGTCGTTGACGCAGATCAACGGCGCGTCGGCGTCCTGCGCCGGATGCCCGAACGGGGAGGCTGAAGGAGGAGGAGGTCACGAGGGCATCAATCCAATTTCATGGTTACAATATGTATGTAATTGTGTATCTGGTTTGCGTCAACCCTCCCGAGATGCGAACGAGCGCAGATGATCGACGCAAACCCTCCTGCCCGCCCCCCGGTCGCGCGCCTGTTGCGGATTGGCGACGTCGCGCCGGACTTTCAGGCCCGCACGACGCTTGGACAGGTTCGCCTGGGAGACTATCGCGGCAAGTGGCTGGTGTTCTTCTCGCACCCGGCGGACTTCACCCCGGTCTGCACCAGCGAGTTCGTGGCCATCGCCCGGGCGGCCGAGGCCTTTGCCGCGCTGGACTGCGGGCTGCTGGGCCTTTCCGTGGACAGCCTCTATTCGCACCTGGCCTGGGTCCGGGCGATCCGCGACAGGTTCGGCGTGACCATCCCCTTCCCGATCGTCGAGGACCCGTCGATGGTGGTCGGCCGCGCCTATGGGATGATCGAGCCGGACGCCGCCGATTCCTCGGCGGTGCGCGTGACCTATTTCATCGATCCGGACGGCGTGATCCGCGCGATGACCTGGTATCCGCTCAACGTCGGCCGGTCGGTTGATGAGATGCTGCGCATGGTGGCGGCGCTTCAGCGAACGTCCCGCGACGACGTCCTCGCGCCGGAAGGGTGGCGTCCGGGCGATGACCTGCTGATGACGCCGCCGCAGGACCAGCGCCCGGTCCTGGCCGGCGACGACCCGCACTGGTTTCACCAGACCCGGAGCGACGCCGGATGACCCTCCATGCCTCCCGCCCGGCCGCCGACGCCGCCGCTGAGCGGCTGAAGATCTATGCCCAGCCCCAGCGCCTGATGATCCTGTCCTGCCTGATCGACGGCGAGCGCACCGTCAGCGAGATTGATGAGGCCACGGGTATCGGCCAGCCCGCGCTGAGCCAGCAACTGGCCGAGCTGAGAAGGGCCGAGGTGGTCAAGACCCGCCGGGAGGCCAAGCAGATCCACTACCGACTGGCCGACGAGAATGTACGGATATGCGTCAAGTGCATCGAGGCCATGTTCGGAGGATCAGCCGACGCAGTGGCCGCACTTTCAAACGCGATCGCCGCCACGACGGTTGCGGCAAACCCATCACGATCGACCGGCGCCGCTGCCTTCGCTCGCATGTCCTGGTCGACCTGGCCCATCAGCAGCCCGGGCCGTTAGCGGACCTCCGAAACGTCCGCACTGGGTCAGAACCGGACCAAGGGCCTCCCCACCGCCTACCCACGGCGAACCCACCGTAAGGCGGCTTTCCGCCCAGCGCGCCCGCCGACCCGGTCCAGAGTGGCTTTGAAAAGGTGGTGCCGCTTGCGTGACTCGAACACGCGACCCCCGCATTACGAAGGCTACTCCAGCGTCGGCCGGAAAGCCTTGCGGGCAAAGGGTTCGGGCCGGATTTTGTCGAGGTCCGGCACCCGAACCCAGCCCCTTCCCAGTCTGGCCTGAGGGGGTCGCTGAGGCGTTTCCTAAGTTACGCGCTTTGACGCGGGAAACGCGGAAATTCCGACCTGCGCCATACCTGCAAACGCTGCAGGAGGCACTTAAGCGAC
>CAMCIP010000040.1 GCA_945874855.1 Brevundimonas vancanneytii | reverse complement strand
CATAGGCCCCTTCGGCGTTGGAGAAGACGCGCAGGGCGGCGGTCTCGAAGTCGCAGCCCAGTTTGCCCTGATGCTCCAGCGCGCGCTTGCGGACGAAATTCTGCTCCACCGGTTCGTCGGCCGAGGCGGCCAGCCAGGCGGCGTCGGCCAGCATCTTCATCTGCAGGGGCAGCAGGTCGCGGAAGATGCCCGAGACCGTGGCGACCACGTCGACGCGCGGCCGGCCGAGCTCTTCCAGAGACATCAGCTCGGCACCGCACAGGCGGCCGTAGCCGTCGAAGCGGGGGCGGGCGCCCATCAGGCCCATGGCCTGGGCGATCGGTCCGCCCTCGGACTTCAGATTGTCGGTACCCCACAGGACGATGGCGAGCGACTCGGGCAGGGTGCCCGTCTCTTGGCGGTGCTTCGCCAGCAGCCGGTCGGCCTGACGCATGCCGTCCGCAACCGCATAGGCCGACGGGATGCGGAAGGGATCGAAGCCGTGGATGTTGCGGCCGGTCGGCAGCATCTCGGGCGTGCGCAGCAGGTCGCCGCCGGGCGAGGGTCGGACATAGCCGCCGTCCAGGGCCGAGACCAGGGCCTCCATCTCCGGATTGGTCGAGAGGGCCAGGTTGGTGGCGTGCAGGTGGCGGAACAGCTCCAGACCCGCGGCGTCCGAGTCGAGGCCGCTGATGCCCAGGGCCGTGCGGGCGTCGGCGCCGTCGACCAGGGCCTGGACGGCGGCCAGGCCCGGCTGCGGACCCTCGCGGCCCCTGGCCACGGCCAGCAGCAGGTCGACGCGTTCCCCGGCCGTGAAGGCCTCGCCCAGCACATGCAGGCCGTTGGGGATCAGGGTCTGTTCCAGCTCGATCAGGCCGGTGGCCAGCCGGGTCACGCGCGCTTCATCGTCGCCTTCGCCGGCGTCCAGCTCGAGGGCGGCGGCGCAGTCGAAGATCATGGGGGCCAGGGCGTCGCGCTCGGCGGCCACCTCGGGCCCGGCACCCCGCCAGCGCTCGAGCAGGGCCTTGAGGTCCAGCAGGCCCTTGTACAGACCCGCGTCGCTGACCGGCGGGGTCACATAGCTGACCAGGGTGGCGTTGGACCGCCGTTTGGCGATCATGCCCTCCGACGGATTGTTGGCGGCATAGAGGTAGAGGTTGGGCAGGTCGCCGATCAGCCGGTCGGGCCAGCAGGCCTCCGACAGGGCGGTCTGCTTGCCGGGCATGAATTCCAGCGCGCCGTGGGTGCCGAAATGCAGGATGGCGTGGGCCTCGAAATCCTCGCGGATCCAGCGGTAGAAGGCGGAGAAGGCGTGGGTCGGGGCGAAGCCGCCCTCGAACATCAGCCGCATGGGGTCGCCCTCGACGCCGAAGGGCGGCTGCAGGCCGACGAAGACGTTGCCGAACCGGGCGCCCAGCACGAAGATGGATGAGCCGTTGGACAGGGACGCGCCCGGGGCGGGGCCCCAGACGGCCTCGATGTCGGCCAGCCAGCGCTCGCGCCGGACATGGTCGTCGGCGGAGATGCGGACATGGACCGCGCCGTCCGTGCCGTAGCGGGCGGCGTTGCCTTCCAGCAGGCGCTCGCGCAGGGCCTCGACCGTGGCGGGGACCTCGACCGTATAGCCCTCTGCGGAGAGGCGGATCAGGGTGCGGTGCAGGCTCTCCCACACCGACAGCTGGGCGGCCGTGCCGGCCGCGCCGGCGTTGGGCGGGAAGTTGAACAGGACCGCGGCGATGCGGCGGTCGGCGCGCGCCGTGCGACGCAGGGCGATCATCCGCTCGACGCGGGCCGTCAGGCTGGCGGCGCGCTCGGGGCAGGGCAGCATGGCCTTGGCGTCCTGGCCCGGGAAGGTGCAGCGCCGGACACAGCCGGTGCACGGGGCGCCCGAGCCGTCGGTGCGGCCGCCGAACATCATCGGGGCGATGCCGCCGTCCAGCTCGGGGATGGAGACCATCATCGTGGCCTCCAGCGGCAGCAGGCCCTGGGTGCCCGCGCTCCACTGCTGGAAGGACTGGAACTCCAGCGGGTGCGCCGAGACGTAGGGCACGTCGAACCGGGCCAGCGCCTCGGCGGCGGAGGCGGAGTCATTGTAGGCGGGGCCGCCGACGAGGGAGAAGCCGGTCAGATTGACGATGGCGTCGACCACGGGCCGGCCGTCCCTCATGAACAGCCGGTCCATCGCCGGGCGGGCGTCGAGCCCGTTGGCGAAGGCGGGGATGACGCGAATGCCGCGCGCCTCGAAGGCGTCGATGACGCCGTCATAGTGGGCGGCGTCGTCGGCCAGGACATAGGAACGCAGGATCACCAGGCCCACCGTGCCGCCGGCCCCGGCCGGGACGGGCAGGGCCTCGACGCTCTCGCCCAGACGGGCGGCCATGCGCGGGTGGTAGACGCCGATCTCGGGGTATTCAACGGGCAGGGCGGCCTTCATCGCCCCGCGCAGGGCGCGCCGCTCGCCGTCGGCATAGCGGTCGACCAGAAAGCGGACCATGGAGACCATGTTCTCGGTCGAGCCGGCCAGCCAGTACTGCAGGGTCAGGAAATAGGCGCGCACGTCCTGGGCGGTGCCCGGGATGAAGGCGAGGATCTTGGGCAGGCGGCGCAGCATGGCCATCTGCTGGGCGCCCGGGGCACCGCCGGTGGCCTTGGTGTTGCCGCGCAGCTTCTTCAGCATCGCCAGCGGGCCCTTGGTCGAGCCGTCCATGCGATAGCGGCCCATGCGGGTCAGCTTGACGACCTCGGCGGCCGACATGGCGCAGACCATGGCGTCGCACGCTTCCTTGCGGGCGGTCAGGGCGGGCAGGACCATCTGGATGTGGTCGTGCACGAACAGCATGGTGGCGATGACCAGATCGCCCTGGGCGATGTCGGCGAGACAGGCCTCCAGGGCCCGCGGGTCGCTGCCCCAGACCGAGGCGGGGTGCAGGGCGATGGTCAGCCCCGGCGTGGTGCGCCGCAGCTCAGCCTCGGCCTGGGCGACGGCGCCGGCGAGGTGGTTGTCGAGGGTGACAATGACCACGCGCACGGCGGGCGTCGCCGGGCCCGCAGGGGCACCGTGATCAGCGGCTGTAGTGCGATTTCGCATCGTACAGCGTCTCCACGGCTATGGCCGTAAGGCCGTGTTCTGCGGCGAACCGCTCGGTGTTCTTGCGGGCCTTGCCGCGCACGAAGAAGGGGATCTTGCGCAGTTCCGCCTCGGCGTCGGCCAGCCAGACGATCTCGGACGTCGCCGCCGGAACCGGGGTGGAGGCCAGCGACTCGGCGACAGCCGGAGCGGGCGCGCGGGTCGCGGCCTGACCGCCGCCATGTCCGCCCAGGTGGGAGGCGCCGGCCGCGTCGTTGAACTCGAAGTCCTCGCGGAACATGTGCAGCAGGTGCTCTTCCAGCCCCATGACCAGCGGGTGGACCAGGGTGTCGAACAGGACGTTGGCCCCCTCGAACCCCATCTGGGGCGAGTAGCGGGCCGGGTGGTCCTGGACGTGGAAGGGAGCCGAGACGACGGCGCAGGGCATGCCCAGACGCTTGGCGATATGGCGCTCCATCTGCGAGCCCAGGACCAGCTCGGGCTGGGCCGCGGCGATGGCCTCCTCGACCTCCAGATAGTCGTCGGTGATCAGGGCCTCGAGGCCGTAGGTCGCGGCCGCGGCACGGACCTCGCGGGCGAACTCGCGATTGTAGCAGCCGAGGCCGACGACCTCGAAGCCCAGCTCCTCGGCGGCCACGCGGGCGGCGGCGATGGCGTGGGTGGCATCGCCGAAGACGAAGACCCGCTTGCCGGTCAGATAGTTGGAGTCGACCGAGCGCGACCACCAGGGGCTGCGGGCGCCGGGGTCGTTCAGCACCGGGCTGGGATCCAGCCCGGCCAGGGCGGCGATCTCGGCGATGAAGTCGAGGGTGGCGCCGTGGCCGATCGGGACGGTCCTGACCTGCGGCTGGCCGAGATTGCGCGCCATCCAGGCGGCGGCGACCGAGGCGATCTCGGGGTAGAGGACGACGTTGAAGTCGGCCTCGCCGAGGCGGGCGAGATCGGCCGGCGTGGCGTCCAGCGGGGCGACCACATTGACGCCCACGCCCAGCCGCTCCAGCAGGCGGCGGATCTCGGCGACGTCGTCGCGGTGGCGGAAGCCCAGGGCGGTGGGGCCGAGGATGTTGCAGACCGGGGCGCGGCCTTCCCGCGGGGTGCGCTCGACCGGGCGGGCGAGGCGGCGGATCAGCTGGTGCAGGGTCTCGGCCGCGCCCCAGTTTTCCTTCTTCTGGTAGGACGGCAGGTCGAGGGGGATGACCGGGATCGGCAGGTCCAGCGCCCTGGCCAGACCGGCCGGATCATCCTGGATCAGTTCGGCGGTGCAGGACGAGCCCACGATCATCGCCTGCGGCTGGAAGCGGTCAAAGGCCTGGGCGCAGGCGGTCTTGAAGAGTTCGGCCGTGTCGGTGCCCAGATCCCGGGCCTGGAAGGTGGTGTAGGTGACCGGCGGGCGGGCGCCGCGGCGCTCGATCATCGTGAACAGCAGGTCGGCGTAGGTGTCGCCCTGGGGTGCGTGCAGGACGTAGTGCAGGCCCTTCATGCCGGTGGCCACGCGCATGGCCCCGACGTGCGGCGGGCCTTCATAGGTCCAGACGGTCAGCTGCATCAGGCCACCGCCCTTTCGGCCGCATCGCCGGGCGCCAGACGGCGCTTGCGGTCCAGCGGACGGGCGAACAGGGCGGCCAGGTCGGCGGCCTGGTCGAAGCCATGCACGGGCGAGAAGACCAGCTCGATCGACCATTTGGTCGACAGGCCTTCCATCTCCAGCGGGTTGGCGAGGCCGAGGCCGCAGACGGTCAGGTCGGGGCGGTCGGCGCGGACGCGGTCCAGCTGACGGTCGACGTCCTGGCCCTCGCTGAGGCGGGTCCCGGCGGGCAGCAGCGGCAGTTCGCGCGCCAGATGCGGGCGGTGAAGGTAGGGCACGCCCACCTCGATCGGCACCATGCCCAGCTCGCGGGCGAGGAAGCGCGCCAGAGGGATCTCCAGCTGGGAGTCGGGCAGGAAGGTGATGGTCTTGCCGGCCAGTTGCGGGCGGATGGCGTCCAGCGCGCGGGCGGCGCGCTCGCGGCCCGGGGCCGTGACCTTGTGGAAGGTGACCTCGTCGACCCCGAAGGCGTCGGCGGCGGCGCGCAGCCAGTCGGTCGTGCCCTCGGCCCCGAAGGGGAAGAGGGCCTCAAGCCGTTGCGCGCCCCGATCCTCCAGCGCCCGGGCGGTGTCGCCGAGGAAGGGCTGGGCCAGCAGGAAACGGGTGTTGGGGCCCACCGCCGGCAGGTCGTCGATGCGCCGTTCGGGCAGGCTGGTGACGGTGGTGATTCCCATGGCCGCGAACAGCCGGCGGAACTGGTCCTCGACCACGTCGGGCAGGGCGCCGACGATCAGCAGGTTCGGCGCGGCGCCGGGGGCCTCGTCGGCCATCCGGGGGACGAGGGCGGCCAGGCAGGCGTCCTCGCCCTGGGTGAAGGTGGTCTCGATGCCGCTGCCGGAATAGTTCAACACCCGGGTGCGGCCGCCGTATCGGGCGTCGAGCCGGGAGGCGGCGCGCGAAAGGTCCAGCTTGATCACCTCGGACGGACAGGAGCCGACGAGGAACAGCAGCTTCACGTCAGGCCGGCGCGCCAGCAGGCGGTCGACCACACGGTCCAGTTCCTCATTGGCGTCGGTCAGGCCGGCGAGATCCTTCTCCTCCATGATGGCGGTGGCGAAGCGCGGCTCGGCGAAGATCATGACGCCGGCGGCCGACTGGATCAGGTGGGCGCAGGTGCGCGAGCCGACCACGAGGAAGAAGGCGTCCTGCATCTTGCGGTGCAGCCAGACGATGCCGGTCAGGCCGCAGAAGACCTCGCGCTGGCCCCGCTCGCGCAGGACCGGGGCGGCCGAGCAGCCTCCGGTCGGCGTGGGCAGGGTTCCGGCGGCGGGGTCACTCATGCGGCGACCGCCGGGCCGGGGGAGGGGGCTTCCAGCCGCGCCATACGCAGCTTCCAGACGAACTGTGCGGCGTTGACGACATAGGTCGCATAGGCAGCGAGCGCGAGGATCAGCTGTTCCCGTGGCGTGCCCAGGTTCAGCAGCAGCATGGCCAGATAGGCCGTGTGCAGCGCAAGGACGAGCATTGAGAAGACGTCTTCCCAGAAGAAGGCGGGCGCGAAGAGGTAGCGGCCGAAGACGACCTTCTCCCAGACCGCGCCGGTGACCATGATGGTGTAGAGCAGCAGGGTCTTGATCACGACGGACAGGGTCGCAACCTGGGCGCCCTCGCCCGTCATCAGATACCGGACCACGAGGAAAAGACTGATTCCGAAGGCCAGGAACTGCACCGGAGCGAGGACGCCCTGGACCAGGGTCCAGACCGTGTCGTCGCGGCGGCGACGTTCCTCGGGGGTGTAGAGGGGCGCGCGCTGGACCGGCGTGCGCACGATCGCGTGATCGCCGGCATGGGCCGGGAACGGACAGGCCGCGAAACGGTCCAGCCAGCTGTCGAGCAGACCGGAATCGGCCGGCTTGCGGACATGGACACCAGGGGCGTCCGAGACTGTACCTGCATGAGCCTGACGCATCGGCCGCTCCTCCCCGGATGACCTCGAAGCCGAAACCTAGGGCGATCATGGGAGAAGTGTCAAATGGATTGGACGTTCATCGAATTTGACATACCGGGTCCTGTCTCGCTTGACAGGCGAGGCCTTCGATGGGTTCCTGTGAACCGTGTTGTTCAGAAAGAAGGCGCGCAGGCGAAGGTCGCCGCACCGGTCCGCTTCACCTGAGGGGCGGACCCCCGTGACGATCCCGACCTGTGAAGCCGTGACCGGGTCAGTCGGTCGCTGAGGTGGGAAGCGTCGCGCCAAGCCAGGGTGGGGACCCTGACCTGACGTAATCGAGACGAGGGGTCTCGGGAGGGTCGTCAGACATGAATTTGAATCCCTTTCGCCGAGGTGGCTCCCAGGACGGGGACAAGGACGGCGGGATCGTCATCCCCTTCGTGCGGCCCCGCCCCGCGCCCACCACGCCCGAGGGCATGGCCCGGCTGATCGAGGGCGAGATCATCCCCCGCCTGCTGCTGGCCCACGATGCCGGAGACCGGCTGGAGCCCCGCCGCGAAGCCCGGCTCGAAACGCGGCAACACAGGGTCGAACTGTTCGCCGCCCGCACGATTTCCGACGAATTCGAACCGCTTCTGGATTTTGTGCTGGAGCGGATGGACGAGGGCGACAGTTTCGCCGACGTCTGTTTCGAACTGCTGGCCCCAGCGGCGCGGCTGCTGGGCGAATGGTGGAGCGACGACCGCTGTACCTTCGCCGATGTGACCGTGGGCCTGTGCCGGCTGCAGCAGATCGTGCACGAGGTCGGCGACCGCTGCAGCGGCGCTGCGCCGTCGCCCGACGCGCCGCTGGCCCTGTTCACCCTGCCGCCCGGGGACCAGCATGCCTTCGGTCTGACCCTGGCGGCGGAGTTCTTTCGCCACGCCGGCTGGCGCACCGTCCTCGCCCCCGACGCCACGGCGGGCGAACTGGGCGACATGGTGCGCCGTCAGTCGTTCGACCTGATCGCCTTTTCGGTTCTGGACGAGCGGCGCCTGGCCAGCCTGACCGACCTGATCGCCGACCTGCGCCAATCGTCCTGCAACGCCGGCATCGGTGTCCTGGTGGGGGGGCGTGTGTTCGACGAGGCCCCAAGTCGCGCGACCGAGGTGGGGGCTGACGTCTATGCGCGGGATCCCGACGAGGCCCTCAAGCTGGCGGAAGGGACGCTGGCGGACATTCATCATCACTTCGCTTGAAGTCTTTCCCCCGCCTCGATAAGGCGCGTAAATGAACTCGGTCCCGCCCTCGTCGGCCGCGATACCTTTCCAGCGGCCCGACCGGTGGCTGAGCGATCTCGACGCCGAGGTCGTGGCGGCAATGGTGGGCACCTCCAGCGATGTGGCCCTGATCCTCGACGACGCGGGCGTGATCCGCGATATCGCCGTCGGATCCGGCGAGCTGGCGGCCCGGGGACTGGACGGCTGGCTCGGCCGGGCCTGGGTCGACACCGTTACCGCCGACAGCCGCAACAAGGTCGTGGAGATCATTCGCGACGTGACGCAGGGCGTGCCCGCGCGTTGGCGCGAACTGAACCAGACCGCCGATGACGGCGAGGAACTGCCCGTGCGCTGCTACGCCCTGTCAGCGGGCAAGGAAGGGCGAATCGTCGTGCTCGGCCGCGACCTGCAAGCAACCGCCGCGTTGCAGCAGCGGCTGATGCATGTGCAGCAGTCGGTCGAGCGGGACTATCTGCGGCTGCGCCAGGCCGAGTCGCGCTATCGTCTGCTGTTCCAGGGGGCCTCCGAGGCCGTGTTGATCCTCGACGCCTCGACGCGGCGGGTGCGCGAGGCCAATCCCGCGGCATCCGCCCTGTTGGGCCAGGCCGAGGGTGCGCTGGAGGGGCAGCCGTTCGCGGCCCTGCTGTCGCACGCCAGCGTCGAAACGGGACTGGCCATGCTCGCGGGCGCCTCGGGCGGATCGCCCTCGGCCACCTCGGAGATCGAACTGGTCAACGGCCTGGTCGCCCAGATGTCGACCTCCCTGTTCCGGCAGGATCGTGCCACCAGCCTGCTGGTGCGGTTGAGGTCGGCAGGCCCGCGGGAGGTCGCCGAGGACCCGAATGCGCGGCTCAACGCCGTCCTGGACGGCATTCCCGATGCCTTTGTGGTGACCTCGACGGATCTCCGGATTCTGGCCGTCAATCCGGCCTTTCTGGACCTGACCCATCTGGCCACCCGGGAAGAGGCGCTGGGCCAGCCGCTTGAGCGGTACCTCGGCCGGCCACAGATCGACATGAAGGTTCTGCTGGGCCAGCTGCGTGAGCACGGGTCGGTCCGCAACTTCGCCACGCTGCTGCGCGGCCGCTTCGGCGAGCCGGAGCAGATCGAGGTGTCGGCGGTGTCCGTGGCGGGCGATCCCCCGTGCTTCGGCTTCACGATCCGCGGTGTGGCCCGTCGCCTGACCACGGGCGCCGCATCCGACGCCGAGATCCTGCCGGCCGCGCGGTCGGTCAGCCAGCTGACGCAGCTGATCGGTCGGGCGCCGATGAAGGAGATCGTGCGCGAATCCACCGACGTGATCGAACGTCTGTGCATCGAGGCGGCGCTGAAGATGACGTCCAACAATCGCGCCGCGGCCGCCGACATGCTGGGTCTGAGCCGCCAGAGCCTCTATTCCAAGCTCAACCGCTTCGGGCTCGGCGGCGGCGAAGACAAGGCCTGACCGTCCAGTTCACTTGACGGTCGAGTGTCAATCCAGATTGACGTTTTCGCGCCCTCCGCCATAGTGAGGCATGACCGAGACGCTGGCTCCGTCCGTGAAGACCCTGCCCGCGCCCGCGGCGGTGCTGGAGCTGTTCAAGCCGGTCACCTGGTTCCCCCCGATGTGGGCCTTTCTGTGCGGGGTGGTGTCTTCGGGCGCGCCGCTGGAGGGCCGCTGGCCGTTCCTGATCGCCGGCGTCGCCCTGACAGGGCCCCTGGTCTGCGCCACCAGCCAGGCGGTCAATGACTGGTTCGACCGGCATGTGGACGCCATCAACGAGCCGAACCGGCCGATACCCTCGGGGCGGATCCCCGGGCGCTGGGGTCTGTGGATCTCGATCCTCTGGACCGGCGTGTCGCTGGTCGTGGCGGCCCTGACCGGGACCTGGGTGCTGGCCGCCGTGGTGGTCGGGCTGATCCTGGCCTGGGCCTATTCGGCACCGCCGCTGCGCCTCAAGCAGAGCGGTATCTGGGGACCGGCCTCCGTCGGGCTCAGCTATGAGGGCCTGGCCTGGTTCACCGGGGCGGCGGTCATGGCCGGGGCCCTTCCGTCGACGCCGGTCATCCTGCTGGCCCTGCTCTACAGCCTGGGCGCCCACGGCATCATGACGTTGAACGACTTCAAGGCCATCGAGGGCGATCGCGCCACAGGCGTTCGGTCCCTGCCGGTGACCCTTGGCCCCGAGCGCGCCGCGCGGGTGGCCTGCGTCGTCATGGCGGTGCCGCAGGTGGTGGTCATCGCCCTTCTGGTCGGCTGGGACCGGCCGATCCATGCGGCGGTGGTGGCGCTGTCGCTGGTCCTGCAGGGGCTGGCCATGGTCCGGCTGCTGCGGGATCCGCGCCGCCTTACCCCCTGGTACAACGGCACCGGCGTGACGCTCTATGTGCTGGGCATGATGGCCTCGGCCCTGGCGGTCGCTTCAATCGGAAAGGGCGGCGCATGACCCGCGAACCTCTCGGCTGGCTGGGCGTCGTGCGGCTGGGGCTGGTGCAGGCCGCCCTCGGGTCAATCGTGGTGCTGACCACCTCGACGCTGAACCGGATCATGGTGGTGGAACTGGCCCTGCCGGCCATGCTGCCCGCCGCCCTTGTGGCCTGGCACTACGGGGTGCAGCTGTCGCGCCCGCGCTGGGGCCACGGCTCGGACCAGGGTGCCCGGCGGACGCCCTGGATCGTCGGCGGCGTCGGCGTTCTGGCGCTGGGCGGCCTTCTGGCGACCAATGCCACCGCCCTGATGCACGTGTCCGCCCCCTGGGGCATCGCCCTGGGCATTATCGCCTTTTCCCTGATCGGCGGCGGGGTCGGCGCGGCGGGGACCTCCCTGCTGGCCCTGCTGGCCAGTCGCGTCGCGCCGCAGCGGCGTCCGGCGGCGGCGGCGATCACCTGGATCATGATGGTCATGGGCATCGCCGTGACCGCAGGCGTGGTCGGGGGCCTGCTGGATCCCTTCTCGTTCCAGCGTCTGGCGGTCGTGGCCAGCGGCGTGGCCCTGATCGCCTTCCTGGCCACCCTGGTCGCGACCTGGAAGGTCGAGGGGCCCGAGGCCGTGGCGGTCGCCGGGGACGCCCGACCGCCGACCCCGTTCGCGGAGGCCCTGCGCGAGACCCTTGCGGACGTGCGGGCGCGGCAGTTCATGATCTTCGTCTTCGTCTCCATGCTGGCCTACAGCGCCCAGGATCTGATCCTGGAGCCCTTTGGCGGGGTGGTGTTCGCCATGACGCCCGGCCAGTCGACCCAGATGGCGGGCATTCAGCACGGCGGGGTTCTGCTGGGCATGATCGTGACCGGCGCCGCCGGCGGACGGTTCGCGCGCGGCACCACCTGGATGAAGAGCTGGACCGTGGCCGGCTGTCTCGGCTCGGCCCTGGCCCTCGCCGGACTGGCGCTGGCGGCGGCGGCAGGCCCCGGATGGCCGCTGATCCCGACGGTCTTCCTGCTGGGCCTGTTCAACGGCGTGTTCGCCGTGGCGGCGATCGGCTCGATGATGGGTCTGGCCGGCGAGGGCGAGACGCGGCGCGAGGGCGTGCGCATGGGCGTCTGGGGCGCCTCCCAGGCCGTGGCCTTCGGGCTGGGCGGCTTTCTGGGCGCGGCCGGGGTGGATGCGGGCCGCGGCCTGTTCGCCCAGGACTCGACGGCCTTTCTGGTGGTTTTCGCGGTGGAAGCCGCGCTGTTCGTCGCCGCGGCGCTGATCGCCCTGCGACTGGGGGCGCCGGCGCGAACCGCCGCGCCGACGCTGCGGGAGATCGAACATGTCGGCATCTGAAGCCCCGGCCCAGGAAACCTGGGACGTCGTGGTCGTCGGCGGCGGGCCCTCGGGCGCGACGGCGGCCGAGGCCCTGGCCCGGGCCGGGCGATCGGTCCTGCTGCTGGACCGTCAGGGCCGGATCAAGCCATGCGGCGGCGCCATCCCGCCCCGCCTGATCCGCGACTTCGCCATCCCCGACGGCCTGATCTGTGCCAAGGCGCGCTCGGCCCGGATGATCGCCCCGTCCGAACAGACCGTCGACATGCCGATCGACGGCGGATACGTCGGCATGGTCGATCGCGAGGCCTTCGACGAATGGCTGCGCGAGCGGGCCGCCGCGGCCGGCGCGCGGCGCGAGACCGGCACCTTCGAGGCGATCGACCGCGACGCCGACGGCATGCGCACCATCCGCTTCCGCCCCGCCGGCACGGCCAAGGGTGGTGAGGTCCGCACCGTCAGGGCCCGGACCGTGGTCGGCGCCGACGGCGCGCGGTCGCAGGTGGGGGCCCAGGCGATCAAGGGCGCCGACCGGCAGAAATACGTCTTCGCCTATCACGAGATCATCAAGCGGCCGGAGAACGCGGCCGCCGACTATCAGCCGACGCGTTGCGACGTCTGGTACCAGGGCAGGCTGTCGCCCGATTTCTACGCCTGGATCTTCCCGCACGGCGACACCGCCAGCATCGGGGTCGGATCGATGCAGAAAGGCTTTTCGCTGCGGACGGCTGTGGCGGAACTGCGCAAGAAGACGGGCCTGGACGAGGCGGAGACGGTGCGCACCGAGGGCGCGCCGATCCCCCTGAAGCCGCTGAAGCGCTGGGACGACGGCCGCGACGTGGTCCTGGCCGGCGACGCTGCCGGGGTCGTGGCCCCGGCCTCGGGCGAAGGCATCTATTATGCCATGGAGGGCGGCCGTCTGGCGGCCGAGGCCGTCGAGGCGCGGCTGGCGACGGGCGACGGACGCGCGCTGGGGCAGGCCCGCAAGCGCTTCATGAAGGCCCACGGCAAGGTGTTCATGGTGCTGGGGGTGATGCAGCATTTCTGGTACCGCTCGGACAAGCGCCGCGAGCGGTTCGTCAAGATCTGCGCCGACCCGGACGTGCAGGCCCTGACCTGGCAGGCCTATATGAACAAGGAGCTGGTGCGCGCGAAGCCCGTGGCCCACGCCCGTATCTTCTTCAAGGATCTGGGCCACCTGCTGGGCCTGTCGCCGACATGAGGCGGCGCCGCGTGGACCAGCTTACGTCGGCGACATGAGCAGGGGCGGACTGGACTGGCGGCCCATCGGCATCGCCGCGGGCGCGGCGGTCCTGGTCGCGGCGGTGGGGGGCACCCTGACCGACGTCGGGCCCTGGTACCAGTCGCTGGACAAGCCCGCATGGACCCCGCCCGACTGGCTGTTCCCCGTGGCATGGACGGCCATCTTCGCCTGCGCGACCCTGTCGGCAGTTCAGGCTTGGCGGGCGACCGGGGGCGCGATGCGTGACGCCGTGGTGGGGCTGTTCGCGGCCAACGGCTTTCTGAACGTGCTGTGGAGCCTGCTGTTCTTCCGGCTGAGGCGGCCGGACTGGGCGGTGATCGAGGTGGCGGTGCTGTGGCTGTCGATCGCGGCCCTGATCGGATTGCTGTGGGGCCGGTCGCGGCCGGCGGCCCTGCTGCTGGTCCCCTATCTGCTCTGGGTCGGGGTGGCTGCGGCGCTGAACCTTGAGATCGTGCGACGCATGGGAGCCTTCGGGTGAGCGACGTCTTCGCCGGGCCGGGGCTGGCCGATGTCGTGCTGGCGGCGCTGGCGCTGGAGGCGGTCTGGCTGCTGCTGGGCCAGAGGCGGCGCATGCTGGACGTGCTGCTGATTCTGGGGCCCGGCGCCTGTCTGGTGCTGGCGTTGCGACTGGCCCTGGCGGGCGCCGACTGGCCGTGGATCTCGATGGCGGTGACGGCGTCCCTGCCGCTTCATCTGCTGGACCTGCGGCGGCGGCCGACGCGGTCCGCCCCATGAAAAAGGGGCCCCGGCTTTCGCCGGAGCCCCTCGATCAGACGTCGGCAGCGATCAGGACTGCTGCTTCAGATAGGCGATGACGTCGGCGCGCTGCTGCGGGTCCCGCAGGCCGGCGAAGGCCATCTTGGTGCCCGGCATGAAGCCGCGCGGGTTTTCCAGGTAGGTGAAGAGGGTCTCTTCGGTCCAGGTCACGCCGCTGTTCTTGTTGGCGGTCGAATAGTTGAAGCCGGCGACGCTGCCGGCGGTGCGGCCGACGATGCCGTGCAGCGAGGGGCCGACGCGGTTCACGCCCGGGTCGACCACGTGGCAGGTGCGGCACTGGCCGAAGATCCGCTGTCCGGCGGTGGCGTCG
>CAMCIP010000039.1 GCA_945874855.1 Brevundimonas vancanneytii | reverse complement strand
TCGGCCATCAGGTCCGACACGGGCCGATCGTCGGCGGCGGAAAGGGACACGGCGGTCTCGGGACAGGCGCGACTCACCCGGCCGCGTTGGACGTGATGCTAACGCCCGCTGTTGCGGGCGCAACGCGGGTGCTGTAACCGGCGCGCTTTCCGGCGAAGGGCTTGGCATGACCGACGCGGCACAGGTGGCCATCGTGATGGGCAGCCGTTCGGACTGGCCGACGATGAAGCGCGCCGCCGAGACGCTGGATCGGCTGGGCGTGGCCTGGGCCGCCAAGGTCGTTTCCGCCCACCGCACGCCCGACCGACTGTGGGACTTCGCGCGCAATGCGGCGGGGATCGGCCACAGGGTCATCATCGCCGGGGCCGGCGGGGCAGCCCACCTGCCGGGCATGGTCGCCGCGATGACGGACCTTCCGGTCATCGGTGTGCCGGTCCAGTCGAAGGCGCTGAGCGGGCTCGACTCCCTGCTGTCCATCGTCCAGATGCCGGGCGGCGTCCCCGTGGCCACTGTGGCCATCGGCGAGGCCGGTGCCGTCAACGCCGGCATTCTCGCCGCCCAGATCCTCGCCCTGGGCGATCCGGTCCTGGCCGGACGCCTGCGGGCCTTCCGCGAGGCCCAGACCGAGGCGGTCCACGAGACGGTCGAGGACTGAGTGGACGCCCTGCCTCCCGGTTCGACGCTCGGCATCCTCGGCGGCGGCCAGTTGGGGCGGATGCTGTCGCAGGCCGCAGGACGACTGGGCTTCGACGTGGTTGTGCTGGATCCGGAGGACAACAGTCCCGCCGGCCGCGTGTCCCGAGGGCAGATCGTCGCTGCCTATGACGACGCCAACGCCCTGAATGTGATGGGGCGGGTCTGCGACGCCGTGACTTTCGAGTTCGAGAACGTGCCCGCCGAGGCCGTAGCGCGGCTGCAGGCGGGCGGCGCGCGCGTCGCCCCGGGTCCGCGGGCACTGGCCGTGGCCCAGGACCGGGTCGAGGAAAAACAGTTCCTGAATGCCGTTGGCGCGCCCACCGTGGCCTTCCACGCCGTGGACGGACCCGACGACCTGCGGGTCGGCCTCAACCGGCTGGGAGCGCCCGCCGTGCTCAAGACCCGGCGTGACGGATACGACGGCAAGGGTCAGGTCTGGATTCGCTCCACGCGCGCTCTCGACGCCGCCTGGCAGGCGGTGGGGGCCCGGGCTTGCGTGCTGGAGGCCCGCGCGCCGTTTGTGCGCGAACTGTCGATCATCGCCGCGCGCGGATGGGACGGGCGATCCGCCGTCTATCCGCTGGGCGAGAATGTCCATGCCGGCGGGGTGCTGCGCACCACACAGGCCCCGGCCCGGATCGACGACCGCACCCGACGCGCGGCCGGTCGAATCGCCCGTGCCGTGCTGGAAGGGCTGGACTATGTGGGAGTCATCGGCATCGAGCTTTTCGACCTCGGCGGCGGTCGTCTGCTGGTCAACGAGATTGCGCCGCGCGTCCACAACACGGGTCACTGGACCCAGGACGGATGCGTCTGCGACCAGTTCGAGCAGCACGTCCGCGCCGTCATGGGCTGGCCGCTTGGGCCGACCCGGGCGCATGCCCGGGTTGAGATGACCAACCTCCTGGGCGAGGAGATCGAACGTTGGCCACGCCTCGCCGGCAGCCCTGATGTGCGGGTTCATCTCTACGGCAAGACGCCGGCGCGACCGGGGCGCAAGATGGGCCACGCCAACCGCGTCGGGCCCCTGGACCCGGCCTGAAACCCAAGCCTTCCCCAACGGCATCTTGCGTCGTGGAAAAAGCGGCGCACACTGACGGCCAACGGCCGCGATCTCGATGGCCGAGGGAGGATCATTGATGTCTCGTTTTCTGCGCACCGCCGCGCCGGCGGCGCTCGTCCTGGCCGGCGCCATGGCTTTCTGCAGCGCCGCCTCGGCCCAGAGCTATTCCCGTCTCGTCGTCTTCGGCGACAGCCTGAGTGACAACGGCAATCTGTACGCCGCCACCTTCAACACCCAGCCGCCCTCCCCGCCCTTCTTCCAGGGCCGGTTTTCGAATGGACCGGTCTTTACCGAGTTGCTGGGCTTCACCGTCGGCCGGTCCGCCGCCGGTGCCCCTGTGACCGGCAGCATCAACTATGCCTACGGCGGTGCCCGAACCGACTCGTCCGCCTTCCCGCCGGGCATGCGCAACCAGTTGCTCGCCTACACCGGCGCCGGGGGCACCTTCCGGTCCACTGACCTTGTCAGCATCCTGGGCGGTGCCAACAACATCTTCCAGGGCCTGCCGGCCGCCGGTGCCTCGACCAACCCGACGGGGGCGATCAATCCGGTGGCGCTTTCGGCTGCCGCCGACATCAACTTCATCGTCAACTCCGTGGCCACGGCCGGGGCGGGCACCATCATGGTGCTGAACCTGCCCAAGCTCAGCCTGACGCCGCAGTTCGGCGGGACCACGGCGGCTCCCCTGGCCGACTTCGCAGTGGGGTCCTTCAACACCGCGCTGCTGAGTGGACTTTTCGTGACGGCGGCGGCCCGCCCGACGACCAACATCATCCATGTGGACCTGTTCAAGATCGGTGATGTGGTCAGCGCCAATCCCGGCAGCTTCGGCTTCAGCAATGCGAACCAGGCCTGCTTCAACGGCGTGACCGTGTGCGCCAACCCCAACAGTTTCTTCTATTTTGACGGGGTCCATCCGACAGCGGCCGGTCATGCCCTGATCGCCTCACTGGCCAATGACTACCTCTATTACGGGGACGCGGGGGCCCAGAGCGCGCTGATGGGAGAAACGGGGCTCCGGTTCCGCGAAGACATGCTGGACGCGGCCGGTGAAGGGCTGTCGGGCGCGGAGTCTTGGCGCACGGGCACCGAACTGGTCTTCGGGGCGCTGGCCGATTCCACCGAGTTCGATGGCCGCGGCCTGGTGCCTTCGGCCGAGTCGGAGGGGCAAGGCTTGCGCGTCGGGCTGAACTGGAGCCCTTCGGCCACCTGGCGCTTCGCGATGGCCGGTTCGATGCGCAACAGCGCGGTGACCTCGGCCCGTCAGCGGTTTGACGTCGAATCCTTTGGCATCGACGCCGCGCTTGGATGGCGGTCTGGTTCGATGTTCGCCAACGTCTCTGCCGGCGTGGCGCTCGACAGCTATGAGAATTTCCGCAGGCAGACGACCCTCGCCCCTATCGTCCATACGGGGGCGACCGACGGCGTCAGCCGCGGCGTTCGTGCCCAGGCCGGCTGGTGGTTCGGACGTGAAGGTGGTCTGGCCATCTCTCCGCGTGTGGCTCTTGCCTGGAGCTCGACCGACGTCGACGGCTTCTTCGAGCAGGGCGCGGCCGCGCAATACCAGTACGCTGATCGCAAAGTTGAATCGACCACAGCCGAAGTCGGCCTGCGGGCAGAGAGCGGTATGGGGGGGGTGACCTTCTTCGTGGAAGGCGGGTGGCGCGAGGAGTTGAACGACGGCTCCGACCCCGTCGGAACCTCGCTGTATGGCGGCCCCTCGCAAGTCCTGTATCGCGAGATCGATGCGCCCTTCGGCGGGCACCTGGTCGCTTCCGCCGGCCTCGAGGGCGACATCGGCGGAGCCCGGGTCTCGTTCGGCTATCGCGGTCGCTATGGCGAGAATGCCGACAGCCACATGGGCGCCATCAACGTCAGCATCCCCCTGCCCTGAACCGCAGGCGGCAGGTCGAACTGAAGGCGCGGGTTTCGGCCCGCGCCTTTTTCGTTGCTCGCGGGTGCGACCTTCTGACGCCTGCGTCGCCTCATTGCCGTCCCACCGATCGCTAGAAGGGCCGCTCCACGCGCCGGGCCAGAGGCCTTGCGCCCGGCCGGGCCGGCCAAAAGCCACGGAGACGACGCCCCGCATGCGACGCCTGATCCTGCCCCTGCGCCGCACTCTGGCGCACACCAGCCACAGCCTGGCCCTGATTGGCATGGGCGTTCTGGCCATGGCGGCCGCTCCGGGTGCCGGCACGGCAAGGGACGACGACCTCGCCCTTCCGGCGGCACCGCCCGTTGTCGCGGTGGTCGAGCCCGCAGGGCCGGTGATGCGAGAGGTCGGGTTCGAGACGCCGCTGCGCGGGTTCCCGGTGAACTCTCCCTACGGCATGCGTCGGATGGCCGGTGAGCCGGCCCCCCGCGTCCACCGGGGCGTGGACTTCGCCGCGCCGCTGGGCACGGGCGTCTTTGCCGCGGCGGAGGGCGCAGTGATCCGCATCGGCCATCAGGCCGACGGGTTCGGCCACTTCGTCGAGATTCTCCACCCCAATGGCATGGTGACCCTGTACGCCCACCTCAGCCGGATCGACGTCCGGTCAGGGCAGTTGCTCGCCGCCGGCGAGCGGCTGGGTCTGGTCGGCAACAGCGGCTACTCGACCGGCCCGCACCTGCATCTGGAAGTCCGGCGAAACGGCCGTCCGATCGACCCGGCGCGCGTGCTGGGACGAAGCTTTCAGGTCGTGGTCGAGGACTGATCCGCCTTCGCCGGGCCCATCCGACCGCCCAGCAGGCCAGCCCCCAGGATCGCAAGAATGGCCGTCGCCGGGTACCATACGGGATGGGGGAGCTGCGACACCGTGTAGATCGTGCCCAACACGACGAAGCCGGCAGGAACCCAGCTCTGCCAGCCCTGCTGACGCGCCACCAGGTTAGCCAGCCAGCCCCCCACAAAGGCCGCTGCCGCATATCCCAGGATGACTGACAGGAAGGCCAGCACCGACATCTGCTGCATGTAGGCTCGAACTGCCGCGGCATCCGCCCAGTTGAGATCCGGCGGCGGCGGAAAGACCAGGTGGCTGACCGTCTGCGATATCGTCACGACCACCACGGCCACGACGACCCCGACAACGGCGCCCAGAATTCGGTTCAGCATCTTCGATCCCCTCGTGACCCTCGGGACCCTTCTCCCAACGACGCGCGCCGGTCAACACGGATCATGACACGGAATTCATGCGCCGCAGCTCGCCGGTGGTTGTCAAACGTCCTTTACACACCTAGCCTTGAGTCACGTGGTTTCGACGAGAGGGGCGGCATGGGCGCGGCACTGATCCTGGACGGCATCGGCAAACGCTACGGCGAGTTCGAGGCCGTGCGCGATCTCAGCTTTTCGGTTGAGAAGGGCACCATCTGCGGGTTTCTCGGCCCCAATGGCGCGGGCAAGACGTCGACCCTGCGCATGATCCTGGGCCTGCAGCCACAGACCACCGGGCAGCTGGAAATCCTCGGCGCGGCGGACGGGCGCAAGGTCCGCGACCGCATCGGCTTCCTGCCGGAGGAGCGCGGCCTCTACAAGAAGATGACCCCTATCGACGCCATCGCCTTCTTCGGGGCCCTCAAGGGCCTGCCCAGCGGCGAGGGTCGGCGTCGCGCCCGCATCCTGTTGAAGGAACAGGGGCTGGAGACGTCCCAGACCAAGAAGATGAAGGAGCTGTCCAAGGGCATGGCCCAGAAGGTTCAGCTGATCGCCTCGGTCGTGCATGGCCCCGAGTTCGTGATCCTGGACGAGCCCTTCTCGGGTCTGGACCCGGTCAACCAGCAGGGCCTGGAGGCGATGATCCGCGGTCTGGCGGCCAACGGCGCGACCGTCCTCTTCTCGACCCATGTGATGCAGCATGCCGAGCGGCTGTGCGACAAGGTCGTGCTGCTGGCCCGCGGCCGCAAAGCGTTCGAGGGTACGGTCGAGGAGGCCAAATCCACCACCCGGCGCTTCCTCGAACTGGAAGGCGAGATCGCTCCTGAACAGGCCAAGAGCCTGCCCGGCGTGGTCGGCGTCGAGACCCTGAGGACCGAAGGCGCCGTGCGCGTGCTGAAGGCCGAGCTGGCCGCCGGCGGTCGTGGTCAGGAGGCGCTGAAGGCGGCCTTCCTGGGCGGCCTGGACGTGCGTCGCTTCGAACTGCGCGAGCCGACCCTTCACGACGCCTTCATCGGCCTGACCGGAGACGACCCGGATCAGGACCAGACCGTTCGCCGCGAGACCGCCTCGGAGGCCGCCCGATGAACCGCATCCTTCTCATCGCCCGGCGCGAATACGCCGCCTATGCCCGCACCGTCGGCTTCTGGCTGTCGCTGCTGGCCTTCCCCCTGTTCGCCGTTCTCGGCGGTGCCATTCCCATCCTGATGCGGACGTCGGAGCCTGTGCGCGCCGTGGTGCTGATCGAGGAAGGCCCCGCGGCCGTGGGCCTGGCCGCATCTGTGCAGGACGCCCTTCGGCTGGACGCCCAGCGTCGTGAAGAGCGCGCCGCACAGGCCCAGGAGGCCGCCGCCAAGGCGACCGGGCTGCCCAAGGAAGCCATGGCACAGGCCCAGAAGAGCCAGGGAGCGGGGCTGCGAGAGTCCCTGAACCGGCAACGTCTTCGCCTCGTCGACGCCCCCGCCGCCGTCACCTCGGCTGCGCCGGGCAAGGATCAGGAGCAGGCGGTCCGTGATCTTCTGACGGCCGACGTCGAGCGAGACCAGCAGATCGACTCCGTTGTCTTCCTGACGCGCGATGCCGCCGGCAAGCCCGGCGCGCGCGTCTGGACGCGCCGCGCGACCGACGATGCGGTTGAGGATTTCATCCGCGAAGCCTTGCAGTCAGCCAATCGTCGTCAGGTGTTCGAGGGTGCCGGCATCGACGGTGCCGTGGTGGCAGAGGCCGAGCGGTTCCGACCCGAGGTCCGCGCCTTTTCGCCCCGGTCGGCCAGCGGCGGCGAGGTGTCCTTCCGCGATCGTCTGCCTGCGATCATCGGCCTCGCCAGCGCCTTTCTGCTGTGGTCCCTGATCATCACCGGCGCCTCGATCCTGCTGAACAGTGTGATGGAGGAGAAGTCGAACAAGATCCTTGAGGTTCTGCTTTCTTCCGCATCCGCCACCGAAATCCTGACTGGCAAGGTGCTGGGGGTCGCCCTGCTGACGGTCACCGTGCTGGTGGTCTGGGCGGGGATCGGCGCAGGGGGCCTGCTCGCCACCTTCCCCGGAACGGCGCGAGACATCGGCGAGATCCTCGTTCAGGGGGGCATGATCTGGTACTTCATCGCCTATGCCGTCGGCGGCTATCTGATGTACGCGGTGCTGTTCGCCGCCATCGGGGCCTTCTGCGAGACGCCGCGGGACGCCCAGACCCTGATGGGCCCCATCATGATGGTGCTGGTCATCCCCATCATCGTGGTCCAGCTAGCCCTGCGCACGCCCGACGCGCCCGTGGTGAAGATCATGTCGTGGATCCCCTTCTTCACCCCCTTCCTGATGCCGGCCCGCGCGCCCAGCGAGCCGCCGCCGATCGAGATCGCCGGCACCATGGCGGGCATGTTCGCCACGGCCCTGCTGATGGTCTGGATCGCCGGCCGCGCCTTCCGTGCCGGGGCCCTGTCGGACGTGAAGCTGAGCTGGAAAAGCTTCGGCGGCGCCATCCGCTCGGGCGGCCGCTGAGCCATGGAGCCGGGCCGGTGCGCCTGGTGCGGGACCGACCCGCTCTACGTCGCCTATCACGACCAGGAGTGGGGCGTGCCCGAGCGCGATCCCCGCGCCCTTTGGGAGAAGCTGGCGCTGGACGGGATGCAGGCGGGTCTGGCCTGGATCACCATTCTGCGGAAACGCGAGACCCTGCGCGCCGCCTTCGACGGATTCGAACCGGAAAAGGTGGCCCGCTATGGCGACGCTGACCGTGCCCGCCTGCTGGCCGACCCCGGCATCATCCGCTCGCGCGCCAAGATCGACGCGACGATCAAGGGGGCACAGCTCTGGCTGGACATGCGGGAGCGTGGCGAGGACTTCTCCGGCTGGCTGTGGGATTTCGTCGACGGCGCGCCTGTCCAGAATGGCTGGACGTCCATGGCCGAACTGCCGGCCCAGACCCCCGTCTCGGTCGCCATGGCCAAGGCCCTGAAGGCGCGCGGGTTCAACTTCTGCGGCCCGGTGATCGTCTATGCCTTCATGCAGGCGACCGGCATGGTCAATGATCACCTGACCGGCTGTTTCCGGCACGGGCAGGTCCGTGGCATATCCCGGGCATGAAGGCCCGCCGCCCGAAAGCCATTCCCACACTGACGCCTGAGACCACGCTCTGGCAGGCCGTCGGCGGTCCCGTCTGCGGCGTGGACGAGGCCGGGCGGGGGCCTTGGGCCGGGCCGGTGTCGGCGGCGGCGGTGATCCTCGACCCCGCCAATGTGCCGGGCGGGATCGATGACTCCAAGGCCCTGACCGCCGCGCGTCGCGAGGCGTTGCAGCACGAAATCAAGGCCCGCGCCGTCGCCTGGGGCGTCGGCTTCGCCTCGGTCGAGGAGATCGCGGAGCTGAACATCCTGCAGGCCACGGGACTGGCCATGTGCCGGGCCATCGAGGCGCTGTCCGTCACGCCGGCGGCCGCCCTGGTGGACGGCAACTATCGCTTCGACCTGCCGTGCCCGATCCAGACCGTTGTCAAGGGTGACAGCCTGTCCCTGTCGATCGCCGCCGCTTCCATCCTCGCCAAGACGGCCCGGGACCGGCTGATGGTCGATCTGGATGCGCAATGGCCAGGCTATGGCTTCGCCGCGCACAAGGGCTATGCGGCTCCGACCCATCTGGCGGCGCTGAAGTCGCTGGGCCCCTGCCCCGCCCACCGTCGGAACTGGGCCCCGATCCGGGCCCTGCTGGAGGCCTAGAGCCGGAAGGCCGCACCCATGATTACCCCCATAAGGGCCGAAAGGCCACCGCCAGAGCAGACGTAGACCCAGCGCGGCAAGGCCCGAACCTGATCCGTGAAGGACGGCGGCCCGGCGCTGTCATTGGCCGCGTCATGGACGAACCGGCGCACGCCCGGGGCCTTCCAGGCGACCGCGTCGAAGGCGTCCACGGTCGCGCCTCGCGGCAGGATGGGGCGGCGGTCGGGGTTCATCGTCAGCGGGTCCATGACGCAACAACGCCACTCGGTCACGCGCGTTCCTGGCCGTGAAGCGTCAGGCGGCGTCGGCCAGGTCCACCCGCCGGTCAGTGACCACGAACAGGTGTTCGACGTTGCGCAGGCGACCGACCGCGCCGACCTTCTCGCCCTTCGGATTGTGGATGCCGATGCGCGCCCCGACATAGCGTGGGCGGGCGATCTCGATCACCTGCACATGCCCCCGCGCCGACAGCATGTCGGTCAGGGCCGCGCGGCCCAGATAGCCCTCGTCGTTGAACGAGACGATCAGGTTCGGTGCCTGCAGACCCTCGACCACCGCCGCCAGGGCCGGGCCGATGCCGGGGCGGCTGTTGAAGGCGCTCTTGCGCGTCCGGACGTCCACCCGCTTGTTCGCCACGCCATAGACCTCGGGCTTGTCCCACCGCACCAGGCTCTCCCAGCAGTGGTAGTTCCCCAGATAGGAATGCTGGTTGTAGGGCGGGTCGAGGTAGACCAGATCGGCCTCGACCTCAGGCGCCAGTTCGACCGCGTCCCTGCAGGTGGCGCGCCCGACGCCGGGCAGCAGGTCCGGCAGGCGCAGCTCCAGCGGCTTCAACGCCCGCGGCGCCCAGGACTTCATATAGGCCATGTGCACGCCCGCAGTGGAATCCACCCGATCGGCCGCCTGCATCAGGGCGACCAGGGCGATGGCCTCCAGCTCCGGTTCCAGCGCCATCGCGGCGATCCGTTCGCGCATGGCGTCGATGCGGGCGCCGTTGTCCGGGTGGAAGAAGCGGGCCTCCTCGCAGAAGGTCCGGGTGAACCAGCCGGCCTCGGGCCTCACCCCGGCCAGTTCGGCCAGCACCGCTTCCGCCGGTCCGGTCCAGCGCGCCGCGTCGGCCTGGACATGGGCGACGGCCAGGACATGGGCATAGGCGTTGTGGTCGTTCGAATGGACCATGAAGCCGTCGCGCTTCAGCCCGTGCCCCACCCGCGCGGAGCCGCTGAACAGATCGCAGACCCGCCCCCCGTCCGGCAGCCGTCCGCGCACCGCCCGAACGATGCGGTCCAGCAGCGCGCGCTTGGAGCCGAGGTATTTGATCACGCGAAGCCCTCGGGGGGCGCAGTCAGCGCTTGCCCTTCTTCGCCGGAGCATGGGCCAGGCGGAGCAGATTCGCAGCCCCCGGGGCGCCGAAGGGGGTGCCGGCCAGGATCAGGATGCGCTGGCCGGGCTGCGCGAGACCGTGATCCATGGCGGCGGCCACGGCATCGTCGGTGACCTCCTCCAGCGAGGTTGGCTCGCGGCCCAGACGCGGCTCCAGACCCCAGACCAGCGCCAGCCGGCGCGCCGTCTCGGGTTTGGGCGTCAGGGCCAGCACCGGCTGCAGCGGCCGCTCGCGCGCCATCCGCCGGGCCGTGCCGCCGAGGGTGGTGAACACGACCACACAGGCGGTCGACTGGGCCTCACCCGCCTTGCGCGCCGCGGCGACAAGGGCGTCGGCGTCGATGTCGTCCATACCGGCGTGTTCGGCGTCCATCAGGCTGGGCCACATGGGGTCGCGTTCGACCCGCTCGATGATGCGGCTCATCACGCCCACCGACTCCAGCGGATAGTCGCCTGACGCCGTCTCGGCCGACAGCATCAGGGCGTCGGCCCCTTCATAGGCCGCATTGGCGACGTCCGAGGCCTCGGCCCGGGTGGGCGCCGGCGAGGACGTCATGGACTCCAGCATCTGGGTGGCCACGATCACCGGCACGCCACGCTGGCGGGCGGCGCGGATGATCTGCTTCTGGGCCACCGGCACCTCTTCCGGTTCCAGCTCCACGCCCAGGTCGCCGCGCGCGACCATGACGCCGTCGCAGTAGTCGAGGATGGAATCCAGGGCCAGCAGCGCCTGGGGCTTTTCGATCTTGGCCAGACAGGCCGCCTTGCCACCGACCAGCCGTTTCAGCTCGGCCATGTCCTCGGCCTTCTGCACGAAGCTGAGCGCCACCCAGTCCACGCCGATGCGCAGGGCGAAGGCCAGGTCCTCGCGGTCCTTGGGCGTCAGGGCCGAGACGGGGATCACAGCATCGGGCACGGCCACGCCCTTGCGGTCCGACAGCTTCTGGCCGCTCTCGACCTTGACGTCAGCCCAGTCGTCGGCGCGGTCGACGACCCGCAGCCGCACCCGTCCGTCGTCCAGCAACAGGGCCATGCCGGTGCGCAGGGCCCTGAAGATTTCCGGATGGGGCATCTGCACCCGCGTGGCGTCGCCGGGCGTGGGGTCCAGATCGAACCGCATCACATGGCCCGGCTTGATGCTGATCTCGCCGTCCGCGAACCTGCCCAGCCTGAGCTTGGGCCCCTGCAGGTCCGCCAGCACGCCCAGCGGCCGCTGCACCGCCAGCTCGGCCCCGCGCACGGCCTTCAGCGCGGCGGCATGGTCCTCGTGGCTGCCATGGCTGAAATTCAGACGGAAGACGTCCACTCCCGCCTGGGCCAGGGCCTTGACCATGCCGGGGGCCCGGCTGGCGGGTCCCAGGGTCGCGACGATGCGGGCACGGCGGGCTCTTTTCATGCGGTCGTCCGGCGGTCTGGAAGCAGGGAGTCGCCCCTTCATGCCACGAAACGCCGTCCGGTTAAGGCCGACCGTCCGCGCGAAACAGGAAGTGAGGCCGGCCTAGCGCCCTGTGGCGCAGGCGGGGACGTCGAACAGGCCCAGATCCAGACACCGCCCGTCCAGATCGCCCGGCGCGTCCAGCCCCAGGACCTGGGCCAGGGTCGGGGCGATGTCGACGGTGCGGATCGGCAGATAGCGCTCCTGTCCCTGTGCACCCGGCCGCCAGAACAGGATGGGCACACGACGATCGTAGTCCCAGGGCGTGCCGTGCCCGGCCAGATAGGATCCGGGTCGGCCGGCGCCCGGCGTCAGGGCCGGATCGAAACTGACCACCAGGTCGGCAGAGCGGCCGGGCACATAGCCGATCCGGTGCCGCTCCAGCAGGCTCAGTTCGTCGGGCCGTGCGTCGGCGGCGGGCGCCGGCGAGGCCATGATTTCCTCCCCCGACCAGGCCCCGGCCACCTGCGGCTCGGTGCGCAGATGGGCCACGGCGGCGGCCACCACCTGGCTGCGCAGCGGCTCGGCCAGACCCTTGCGGTCCGCGCCCACGGCGACGAGACCGCCTGCGGCCGACACCAGCGGATTGTGCTCCAGCGCCAGCGCCTCGCGCACGGCGGCATTGGTGCGGCCGATCAGGCCCATGTCGACGCGCTGCGCCTCGGCATGGCCACGCTGGGCCTGCCGCTCGGGGAAGTCATTGGCGCCATGATCGGCGGTGACGATGACCAGTACCCCGCCCGGCACGTCCTCGAGCCGGTCGAGGAAGGCGCCCAGCGCCGTGTCCAGCCGGCCGAGGTGGTCGCACATCTCGGGACCCTGGTTGCCGAAGACGTGGCCGACCCGGTCCGTGGCCGACAGGCTGACGCCCAGCATGTCGGTGACGCCGCGACCACCGAGGTTCCGGGTGTCGATCAGGTGGATCGCCGCCTCCAGCGTGATCTCGTCCAGGATCGGCGACACGTCGACCTCGAAGCGCGCGGGCGGCAGGGTGGCGCGGAACGGCTGGCCGCCGATGTCCCACTCGCCTTCCAGCGCCCGGCACTGCGCGTTGGAATAGGTCCAGCCCGGGGCCGAGGCCTCGAGCCGCGCGGCGATGCGCGCATTGACGGCCGCCACCGGCGCCAGCCGGGCGGCCGCATCCTGGCCCGGCTCGACCCAGGTCGTGAAGCCGTAGCCGACGCTGTACCACCAGGCCCCGTCGCCTGTGCGTCCGTTCAGGGTGATGGCCCCGCGGTCCTTGCCCGACACGGCATAGACGCGGCTTTCCGGGCTGGCCGCCTTCAGCCAGTCGCCGACGCTGGTCGCCAGCATGTTGTCCGGGCCGACAGGGCCGTTGTCGGCGCGGTCGTCGCCGTGGGCCTGCCGGTTGCCGGCGACGGCCAGACAATAGGCCGAGCGCCCGGCCTCGCGGTCGAACCAGTTGTTGGCCGGAATGCCGGTCCGCGCCGGATGCCGTCCGGTCAGGACGGTGGAGTGGCCAGGGCAGGTCTCGCTGGCCGCATGGGCCTGATAGCCGTTGGCGTAGACGAGGCCTTCGGACAGGGTCTTCAGCCCCCCGGTGAAACCCGCGCGATGCTGGTTGAACAGGTCGGCGCCGAACTGGTCGATCACGATCGTCACCACCAGTCCGGGTCGATCCGGCGACTGGGCCAGGGCGGGCGCGGCGAAGGCGAGAAGGGCAGCGGCCGAGCCGGCCAGGGCGATCATGCGGGACATGCGCCGCCTCTAGCCGCCCCGCGTCTCAGGAACATGACGACCAAGGGTCGCAAGCCGTGGTGCGAGCGGCGGGGGTCGAACCCGCATGACCGAAGTCGAGCGATTTTAAGTCGCTTGCGTCTACCAGTTTCGCCACGCTCGCCGGGGGATCAGGGGGCCGTCCGTAAGGCACGGAAGTCCACGTCGGAGTCCGCCAGCAGCCAGAGGAAGGCGGCCCAGGCGGCGACGTTCTGGTCCATGGCTTCCGGATCGATCCGGTCCAGCACGTCGTCGGCGGTATGGTGCCAGTCAAAATAGTCCGTGCCGTCCTGATTGAGCCGGAAGGCGGGCACGCCCAGGGCCACGGTCGGGCCGGTATCGGGACCACCGCCGGTCGCCGGCGCGCCGTCCCACAGGATGCCCAACGGGGTCAGCACGCGCATGGCCGCCTTCTGGAAGTCCGTGTTCCCCGCCCCGGCCGGCAGGGCCAGGCTGTAGATCCGGCCCGCGCCGAAGTCGCTCTCGCTGATCGCGACGTGGCCGCCGATGCCGTCGCGGCGACGCTCGGCATAGAAGCGGCCACCCGCCAGACCCTGGGCCGGCGGCGGCTGGCTGACCTCCTCGGCACCCCACCAGACCACGCGGATCGTGCGGCGCGGCTTGACCGGCATCTCGGCGATCAGGGCCAGGGCCGCGGCGGTGATCGCCACGCCCGCGCCGTCGTCGATGGCCCCGGTCCCGAGGTCCCAGCTGTCCAGATGGCCGCCGATGACGATGACCTCATCCGG
>CAMCIP010000038.1 GCA_945874855.1 Brevundimonas vancanneytii | reverse complement strand
CGGATCGCGCCGCCGGTGTCGGAGGCGTACCAGTAGCCGTCGTGGACGGTGCCGTCGGGCAGGCGCAGGCCGACCGTCTCCTTGATGAACAGGCGGGTGCGGCGCGGGACCACGCGCGGATCGACGGCCACGGTGCGCATGGCGATGGGCCGGCAGCCGAGGGAATCATTGCCCGTCGCCCCGCCGCCGCCCGCATGATAGAGGCGCGCCGACAGCCGCCAGTCGGGCTCTTCGGCCAGATGCGCCTGCTGCTCGGGCGAGAGTTCCACGCCGATTGCCGTCCCGGTCGCCGCAGCCGCCCGTTCCGCCGCAATCAACGCGTCATAAGGGACGGGATCGGGACCGGTGGAGGGGAAGGCAAGGGCCCACATCAGGGCCATGACGGCGACGGCGCTCGACATCCGGTCTGCTCGCGACAACGCCGAACGGACCGCCGGCGGCCGGGTTTTCCGGGCGGAATGGGGCAAAAAGGGGGCCAGCCCTGTCCCGGCCCCGACCGATCGGCTAGATCGCCGGCCATGCGCGATCATCCCTGCGTGCCCTTGAGCGGCTACCCCGACCTGTCCGACGCGGAGCGGATCGCGCGGGTCGAGACCTTCCGCAGCCTCATGGCCGCCCGGCGCACGGTGCGCGAGTTCGCGCCCGATCCCGTGCCGCGGCAGGTGGTGGAGCAGGCGATCCTGACGGCCGGCTCCGCGCCGTCCGGGGCCAACCACCAGCCGTGGTTTTTCGCCGTCATTGAGGGCGCGGAGGTCCGCCGCCGCATCCGCGAGGCGGCCGAGGCGGAAGAGCGCGCCTTCTATGCCGAAAAGGCCCCGCAGGAATGGCTGGACGCCCTGGCCCCGCTGGGCACCGATCCCGACAAGGCCTTCCTCGAAGTCGCCCCCGTGCTGATCGCCGTCTTCGCCCAGAAGCGCGGCGGCCCGCGCCCGGGGGACGACAGGAAGAATTACTATGTCGCCGAGAGCGTCGGCATCGCCACCGGCCTGTTGATCGCAGCCCTGCATTCGGCCGGCCTGGCCACCCTGACCCACACCCCGGCGCCGATGACCTTTCTGGCCGACATCTGCGGCCGGCCCGCGGACGAAAAGCCCTTCCTCCTGCTGGTGGCGGGCAGGCCGGCGGCCGGGGCGACGGTGCCGACGGCGGCCCTCGACAAGAAGCCGCTGGACCGGATCGCCGCCTGGATAGGATAAGGCCCGCATCCCAGATCGCCGGAGCCTGCCCATGAAACGCCTCGCCGCCGCCCTCGCCGTTCTGGCCCTGGTGGCCGTGCCGGCCTCCGACGTGACGGCCTGGGGGGCGACCGGCCACCGCATCATCGGCATGGCGGCGATGCGCGCCCTGCCGGACGAACTGCCCGCCTTCCTGCGCGACCCGGCGGCCGCGGCCGAGATCGGGGAGCTGTCGCGCGAGCCCGACCGCTGGAAAGGCGCCGGCGAGCCGCACGACCGCGAGCGCGACACGGCCCACTTCGTCGACATGATCGAGGACGGCCGCGTGATGACCGAGGCGGGCATGTCGATCGACGCCCTGCCGGAGCTCAAGTCGGAATATGACGCCGCCCTGCTGGCCGCCGGGATCAAGGTCGATGACGCCGGCTATCTGCCCTATGCGATCATGGACGCGCACCAGCAGCTGGTGCGCGACTTCGCCACCTGGCGGGTGTTGCATGCGGCCGAGGCGCGCGAGGCCGATCCGGCGCGCCGCGCCTGGTATCGCGAGGACCGGATGCGCCGCGAGGGTCTGATCCTGCGCAACATCGGCGAGCTGGGCCACTATGTCGGCGACGGCTCGCAGCCGCACCACACCACCATCCACTACAACGGCTGGGCGCGCGACGCCGCCAACCCCGAGGACTTCACCCGCTCCAACCGCACCCACAGCGCCTTCGAAGGGGCCTTCGTGCGTGACCACGTGCGCCTGACCGAGGTCGAGGCCGCCATGGCCGCGCCGCGGCTGGACGGGTTTCAGTTGAGGTCCCGGGTGGCGGGCTATCTGCGCACCACCCTGGACCAGGTCGTGCCCTTCTACCGGCTGGAGAAGGCCGGCGGGTTCGCGGCGGGCGACGCGCGCGGCATCGCCTTCGCCACCGACCGGGTGGCGGCCGGGGCAGCCGAGCTGCGCGACCTGATCGTCATCGCCTGGCGTCTGTCGGGCCAGGTCTCGATCGGCTGGCCCGCGGTCAGGGTGGCCGAGGTCGAGGCGGGCACGGCCGACCCCTGGCTGTCCATGACGGGTCGGGACTGAGGTGGCGGATATCACCCCGCCTTGCATCATCCTGGATCGCCCGCAGCTGGCCGACAACATCGGCTCCGCGGCGCGGGTCATGGCCAATTTCGGTCTGACGGACCTGAGGCTGATCGCGCCGCGGGACGGCTGGCCCCAGGATCGGGCCTGGGCCACCGCCTCGGGGGCCGACTGGGTTCTGGATGCCGCCCGGGTCTATCCCGACGCAGCCGCCGCCCTGGCCCACCTGCAGATCGTGTATGCCGCCACCGCCCGGCCGCGTGAGACGCGTCAGCCCGTGCTGACGCCGCGCCAGGCGGCGGCGGAGCTGCATGGGGCATCGTCGCAGGGCCTGACCATCGGCCTGCTGTTCGGCGGCGAGCGGGCGGGGCTGGAGACCGCCGACGTGGTGCGGTGCCAGGGCATACTGACCATCCCCATCGACCCGCGGCACCATTCGCTGAACCTGGCCCAGGCCGTGGCCATCGCTGCCTATGAATGGCGCACCACGGTGCTGGATGCGCCGCCGGCGAAGTTCCGCGAGGGCGATCCGCCCGCCGCGGCCGGCCTGGTCGAAGGCTTCATCGGGCATCTGGAAGCCGAGCTGGAGGCCGGGGGCTTCTTTTTTCCGACCGAGAAGAAGCCGTCGATGATGCGCAATCTGACCGGCCTGTTCACCCGCGCCCAGCTGTCGGAGCAGGAGGTAGCGACGCTGCGCGGCGCGGTCCATGCCCTGGCCCAGGGCCGCGGCCGGGCGCTGGCCAAGCTGGCGGCGGCCCGGGCGGCGAAGCCGGAATAGGCCCCTGTGCCGAGATGATCACGCTTTGTAAACCGCACCGTCTCGCCTTCGCGCGCGCAGCACGCTAGTCAGGCCCCGACCAGCGGCTCAGGGACTGACGGATGACCAGGTGGGTGTACGGGTTCGGCGGCGGGACCGCCGACGGCGACGCGTCGATGAAGAATCTGCTCGGTGGCAAGGGCGCCAACCTGGCGGAGATGTCGTCGCTGGGATTGCCGGTGCCGCCCGGGTTCACCGTCACGACGGAGGCCTGCGTCCACTACTATTCCAACGGCCAGGCCTACCCCGATGGCCTGCGCGACCAGGTCGCCGCGGGGCTGAAGGCGGTCGAGGGAATCACGGGCAAGATCTTCGGAGACGCGGCAAACCCCCTGCTGGTGTCGGTGCGGTCCGGGGCCCGGGCCTCCATGCCCGGCATGATGGACACGGTGCTGAACCTGGGGCTGAACGACGCGACGGTGGAGGGACTGGCGGCCCTGTCGGGCGACCGCCGCTTCGCCTTCGACAGCTATCGCCGCTTCATCACCATGTATTCCAGCGTCGTGTTGGGCCTCAGCCACGACGACTTCGAGGAGGTGCTGGACGACCACAAGGAGCGCCTGGGCGTCACCATCGACACCGACCTGTCGGCCGCGGACTGGGAGAAGGTCGTCGCCGACTACAAGGCTGTGGTCGAGGACCGGCTGGACGCCCCCTTCCCGCAGGACCCGCACGACCAGCTGTGGGGCGCGGTCGGCGCCGTCTTCGCCAGCTGGATGAACGACCGGGCCAAATTCTATCGCCGCATGCACGATATCCCCGAGAGCTGGGGCACGGCGGTCAATGTCCAGTCGATGGTTTTCGGCAACATGGGCCAGACCTCGGCCACCGGGGTGGCCTTCACCCGCAATCCGTCGACCGGCGAGGCGCGGCTGTACGGCGAGTTCCTGATCAACGCCCAGGGCGAGGACGTGGTGGCCGGCATCCGCACGCCCCAGTCCCTGACCCGCGCGGGTCGCGAGGAGATGGGCGAGAAGGCCCCCTCGATGGAAGAGGCCATGCCCGAGGTCTTCGGCCAGTTCGTCGAGGTCGTCGGACGGCTGGAGGCCCACTATCGCGACATGCAGGACATCGAGTTCACGGTCGAACAGGGCCGGCTGTGGATGCTGCAGACCCGCAACGGCAAGCGCACGGCCAAGTCGGCGCTGAAGATCGCCGTCGACCTGGCCGCTGAAGGGGTGATCTCCCAGGAGGAGGCGGTCAGCCGGGTGGATCCGTCCGCGCTGGACCAGCTGCTGCATCCCACCCTTGACCCCAATGCCGCCCGTACCGTGATCGCGACGGGCCTGCCCGCCAGCCCCGGCGCGGCGACCGGCAAGATCACCTTCGACGCCGATGAGGCCGAGCGGCTGAACCAGCTGGGCGACGCGGTCATCCTGGTTCGCGAAGAGACGAGCCCCGAGGACATCCACGGCATGCATGCGGCGCGCGGCATCGTCACGGCGCGCGGCGGCATGACCAGCCACGCGGCCGTCGTGGCGCGCGGCATGGGCCGGCCCTGTGTCTCGGGCGCCGGCGAGATCCATATCGACGAGCGGGCCGGAACCTTCACCGCCCGGGGCCGCACCTTCCGGGCCGGCGAGATCATCACCATCGACGGCTCAAGGGGCGAGGTGCTGGACGGTGCCGTGGCCATGATCGAGCCGGAGCTGACCGGCGACTTCCAGACCCTGATGGCCTGGGCCGACGGCGTGCGCCGCCTGCGCGTGCGCGCCAACGCCGAGACCCCGCTGGACGCCCGCACCGCCCGCGGTTTCGGGGCCGAGGGCATCGGCCTGTGCCGGACGGAGCATATGTTCTTCGACGAGGCCCGCATCGCCGCCGTGCGCGAGATGATCCTGGCGGACGACGAAGCCGGCCGCCGCGCCGCCCTGGCGAAGATCGCCCCGTTCCAGAAGGCGGACTTCGTCGAGCTGTTCACCATCATGGCCGGCCTGCCGGTCACGGTGCGCCTGCTGGATCCGCCGCTGCACGAGTTCATCCCGCACACCGACGCGGACATCGACGCCCTCGCCGCCGCCTCGGGCCTCGACGCGGCCAAGCTGAAGCGGCGGGCGAAGGACCTGCATGAGACCAACCCCATGCTGGGCCACCGCGGCTGTCGCCTGGGGGTCGCCTATCCCGAGATCTATGAGATGCAGGTGCGCGCCATCCTGGAGGCGGCGCTGGAGGTGAAGAAGACCGCCGCCGAGGCCCCCATCCCGGAGATCATGCACCCGCTGGTCGCCCTGGGCCTCGAGATGAAATACCTGCGTGAGCTGACCGATCGCACCGCCGAGGCGGTCTTTGCCGAGGCCGGCGACCGGGTCGACTATCTGGTCGGGACCATGATCGAACTGCCCCGCGCGGCGCTGCGGGCCGGCGACCTGGCCCAGCACGCCGAATTCTTCAGCTTCGGCACCAACGACCTGACCCAGACGACCTTCGGCATCAGCCGCGACGATTCCGGCCGCTTCCTGCAGGCCTATATGGACAAGGGCATCTTCGAGACCGACCCCTTCGTCCGTCTCGATCAGGAAGGGGTCGGCGACCTGATCCGGATCGCCGCCGAGCGGGGCGGTGCGGCCCGGCCGGGGATCAAGATGGGCATCTGCGGCGAACACGGCGGCGACCCGGCCTCGATCGCCTTCTGCGAGGATGCGGGCCTGGACTATGTCAGCTGCTCGCCCTACCGCGTGCCGATCGCCCGCCTCGCGGCGGCCCAGGCCGCGCTGCACGCCCGGGCGGGGACGGAGCGCGAGAAGGATCGGTGAGCCACCGGTAGTGCCGCTCTCCTCCTGGTCATCCCGGAAGGCCCTGCGGGCCTATCCGGGATCGCTCAGGCGCCTGTGTCTGCGGCGATCCCGGCTCTGCGGCCGGGATGACGGGCTGGCACCCTATCGGAAATTGCAGCTGACGCCGGCCCACAGGTTGGAGACGCGGCCAGCCTCGAGGATGCCGTAGAAGCCGGCGGAGGCGAACTCCGTGCCCAGGGTGGACTGCTCAACCTGGATGACGTGCGCCCCTTCCAGGTCGGCGCGCGAGGAGCCGACGCCGATGCCGCTCATCAGCGTCGGGCCGGCCTCGTTGACGGCCCAGCCGGCGAAGGTTCCGGTCTGGAACCAGAGCGTCAGCCCGTCCGACCAGGTGGCGTAGTCCAGGGCGCCGGCGCCGCACTCTGAATTTGGTGCCCCGTTCGGACGGCGCGGAGCCCTGGGCGGCGCTGACGGAGGCCACGACCTGTTCGGCCGGCTGGCCGAAGGCGAGGGCGGCGGTAGAGCCCGACTGGCGATCGACCAGTCGCAGCCCTTCGGGGTCCAGGGCCACGGCACGCGCGCCGGCCGGTGCGGGCGAGGGCGTCGCCGCCGGGGCTTCGGCCGCGGGCGGCGGAGTCGCTGGGGCGGAGGCCGGCTCCTGGGTGGCGTCGCCACAGGCGGCGAGCGTCAAGGCAGGCAGGACCAGCAGGGCGGCCAGGCGGTTCATGGCGATCTCCGGGAAAAAGGATGAGGCCAAGGTAATCTACCGCCGCGATCCCGACAATATCCCGCCGTGATTGACGTAACGCCGACTGTGTCAAGTTTTCAACACGGGCGGACATGTAGAAAAGTCAATGTGGCAAGGCCGTTCAAGCTGCCTATCTGTTACGCGCTGGGTGGGGCCGGCGACCAGTGAAGTCGCTACACCCTTGGAGTTTTGAAACCATGCGTAACGTCTTTCTTTATACCGTAACCGCGGCTGCTCTGATCGCCGCTCCCGCGATGGCGCAGGACCCGTCCAACGTCTATGGCGCGGTGAGCTATTCGCAAGTCGAGGCCGACGGCGTCGACCTGGGCGCTGTGACCGGACGTCTGGGCTACAAGATCAATCCGAACTTCGCCGTCGAGGGCGAGGCCTCGTTCGGCGTGGCCGACGACGACCTTACGATCGGCGCGGTGACCGCCAACGTCGAGCACGAGTATGACGCCGCCGTCTATGCTGTCGGCATCCTGCCGGTCACGCCGAACTTCGAACTGTTCGGCCGCCTCGGCTATGGCACGACCGAGATCGAGGCCTCGGCCGCGGGCGTCTCGGCCAGCGATTCCGGCGAGAGCTGGAACTACGGCGTCGGCGCCAACTACTTCATCGACGACCGGAACGGCATCCGCGCCGACTGGACCCGCCGCGACTTCACCAACGACGGCGGCGAAGCCGACGTCTGGTCGCTGGGCTACGTGCGCAAGTTCTGAGTCACGTTCAGGAAGTCATCCCGGAAAGTCCGCAAGGACTTATCCGGGATCGACCTGACCGCCGGCGTCCGCGGCGATCCCGGCTCTGCGGCCGGGATGACGGCTGTCAGATCAGACGGCCAGACCCGGCGCCAGGGCCCAACGCTGCGAGCCTTCGCCGAAGGGGCGGACGAAGAATTCGCGGCAGGTTTCCAGCAGCTCAAGGATGCGGGCGGCGAGGTCGGGCTTGGCGACCGGCTCGCCCCGCTGTCGTCGCATGGCCGCCACGCAGTCGATGACCACGGTCTGATGGGCCGAGCCGCCGAAGCGCTTCAGCACCTCGGCCATGTCCCAGATCAGGGGATCGTTCACCGGCGTCCTGCCGTCCGTCTGAGTCATTCGGGTTCCCCCTTGTTCTCGACCGGCAAACGGTTCGCAAAAACGCCCGGCAGGTGCAAGCCTCAGCGCGAAATCGTGAACGGTCAGCGCTTGCGGACAAACACCGTGCCGGCCGAATAGCCCGCGCCGAAGCTGCAGATCAGACCGGTCTCGCCCGCCGCGATCCCGTCCTGACGCAGGTGGAAGGCGATGATGGATCCGGCGGAAGAGGTGTTGGCGTAGGCGTCGAGGATGATGACGTTCTCGTCCGCGTCAGGGTCGCGGCCCAGCACCTTGCGGCCGATCATCTCGTTCATGTTGATGTTGGCCTGGTGCAGCCACAGCCGCTTCAGACCGGTCGGCTCCAGCCCCAGTTCGCGGGCGTGGTCCACGATCATGTCGGAGACCATGGGCACCACGTCCTTGAAGACCTTTCGTCCCTGCTGGACGAACATCTTGTCGGGCGCGCCGATGCCTTCGGGTGCGGCGTTGTTCAGGAAGCCGAAATTGTTGCGGATGTTGTTGGAGAAGACCGTCTTCAGCCGCGTGCCGAGAATGTCCCAGCCGCCGGGGCCGGCGGTTTCGGCGCTCTCCACGATCACGGCGGTGGCCACGTCGCCGAAGATGAAGTGGCTGTCGCGGTCCTTGAAGTTCAGATGGGCCGAGCAGATCTCCGGATTGACCATGAGCACGGCCTTGACCGAGCCCGAGGCGATGAAGTCCGCGGCCGTCTTGATGCCGAAAGTGGCCGAGGAACAGGCCACGTTCATGTCGAAGGCGAAGCCCTCGATCCCCAGCGCCTGCTGCACCTCGATGGCCATGGCCGGATAGGGACGCTGCATGTTGGAGGCGGCGCACAGCACTGCGCCGATCTCCGACGCCGGCTTGCCCCAGGCGGCCAGGGCCTCGCGGGCGGCCTTGACCGCCATCTCGGCCATGACCGACAGCTCCTCATTGGGCCGCTCCGGAATGTTCGGGGCCATGCGGGCCGGGTCGATGACGCCGGCCTTGTCGAGCACGAAGCGGCTCTTGATGCCCGAGGCCTTCTCGATGAACTCCACCGAGGACGGCGTCAGGGCGTCGACATCGCCCCCGGCGATCCGGGCGGCATGGTCGGCGTTCCAGCGCTCGGCCCAGGCGTTGTAGGCGGCGACCAGCTCGGCGTTGCTGATCGACTGATCCGGCGTGAACAGGCCGGTGGCGGCGATGACGGCTTTGGTCAACTTGGTGTGGTCCCTATCGCTTGCCGCGCGGCGGCTCGCGGCTTGAGGGACATCGCCCCCGAGGGCTTCAATACGGCGGCGGCGGGCGCCGGTCGAGGGTGGCCGACACGGCCCGCAGCGCGCGGGGCCGACGAGCCGGCGCAGGGCTCGACCCGGCCTCCAGAACCGCGACCAGATCCTCGACCTCGCAGGGCAGGCCGTTGGGCGCGACATAGAGGGGGTGGTGGATCAGGGCGGCGGCGACCAGATCGTCCAGCGTCGGCCGGGCTGTGCGGCGCGGTATGGTCAGCACGTCCTCCGTCAGGCCCCAGCCGGCGTAGAAGGGACGGCCGAAGGTCATCACCTGCTTGCCGCGCATCAGGGCCTCGAACCCCGCCAGCGAGGTCAGGGTGGCCAGGGCGTCGCAGGCATCCAGACAGGCGGAGACGTCCAGGTCGTCGGCCCGGGCGTCGGCCAGCCGCTCCGCCTCCGCCCCCAGCGCGCCGACCCGATTGCCGGCTCGCACGTCGGGATGGTCGCGCCAGATCAGAAAGGCGTGCGGCCGGGCCGCGCGCACGGCCGTCAGCAGGGCGGCGTTGGTGCGGATCGCCCCGCAGCCGCGCAGCACCGAACGGTCATCCTCGACCTGGCCGACCACCAGGATGCGTTCGCGATCCCGCGGCCAGTCGGGCGGCGCGGCACCGCCCAGATTGTATTTGCTCAACCCCGCCCGCGTGATCCGCGTTCGAAGCGCCGCCGCCCGCGCGCGATCGCCCGGCGAGGCACCCGCCTGGATCAACCGCTCCAGATCCGAGGGCCCGGCCGGATCATGGTGAACGCCCGTCCCGTCCAGCACCGCGGACAGGGCGGGCGTGAAGTCCGAGCCCAGCCCCCGCGACCGCAGGAAGCCGTCCTCCATCCGCCACAGGGCGACCCTGGCGCGGTCCGCCCCCTCGGCCAGGGTGTCCGGCTCCCGCCCGGCCCAGACCAGCAGCCGTCCGCCCTCGGCCTGGGCGGCGTGGAGGGCGGTGGAGGTCGCGGCGTGAAAGGTCAGTCGCGCGCGCGGCGCGTTCATCAGCCTGCGCACCGGGCCGCGCTTGGGCGGGGTGAAGCCGACGGCGTGCCAGCGCCCCTCCAGCCGACGCGCCCGCCGGGTCAGGGCACCGAGCCGCGCCACCGCCTCCTCGGGCTCGCAGGCCCGTTCCGTGACCGGGTCGACCCAACGCGCGCAGGCCACAAGTGCCGCATGGGCCAGATCCTCGACCGACCGATCGACGCCCCGACGCGGGGGGACAAGGGCATCCTGAGTCAGGCCCCAGCCCGCATAGAAGGGTACGCCAAAGGTCCGCACCGGCAGGCCGCGCCACAGGGCCTCGAAACCCAGGCCGCTGGTCACGCACCAGACCGCATCCACCGCGGCCAGCAGGTCGGAAGCGCGCACGTCATCGACCAGCGTCAGCCCGGTCAGGTCCAGCCCGTCCAGACAGCCGCGCTTCAGCCCCGCGGTGACGGCCGGGTGGCGCTTGACGATCAGCTGGGCGCCCGCCTCCTCCCGCCGTGCCGCCGCCAGCATGGCCGCGAAGGCGTCCGGGCCGACGAAGCCGCCCGCAAGGGAGGCGTCGCCCGCCGTCTGGTCCACCAGCAGGATTCGCCGCCCGGGCTTGAGGACACCGGGGTCCAGCGGCCGGCCGAGGTTGGTCTTGGACAGACCCTGGGTGACGATCGAGTCCAGCAGGGCCCGGGCGCGGGCGCGCTGGTCCGGCGTGGCCCCGACGGCGACGGTCGCCTCCATCCGCGACGGCCGCCGCGCGTCGTAATGGACGCCCAGGTCGTCGACCAGCAGCCCCATCGACGGCGTCCCCGCCTCGCCCAGGCCGACCGACCGCAGAAAGCCGTCCTCCAGGGCGACATAGGGCCGTTGCGTCAGGTCCGCCCAGACCCGTCCGGCCGTGGACGAGGGCTTGCGACCCCAGCCCAGCACCGTCCGTACGTCCGGCCCCGGCAAGGCGCGAAAGGCGAACTCGGGCAGCAGGGCCTCGCGGTGGTGCAGTCCCAGAAGGCCAGGGGTGCAGGCCCAGGCGGGTTGCGGCCGGGTCACTCCCCGGCTCGTCGCAGGGTTCGACGGGCGGCTTCGAGGTGGAGGCGCTCCACCATTTCGCCGTTGATCGGGACCGCGCCCCGACCCTGCGCCTCCGGCGTGTCGAAGGCGGCCACGATCGCGCGGGCCCGGGCCACGGCTTCCGGCGAGGGAGAAAAGGCCGCATTGGCGGCACCGATCTGGCGCGGGTGGATCAGGCTCTTGCCGTCGAAGCCGTAAAGGGCCCCTTGCGCACATTCCCGGGCCAGACCTTCGTCGTCGGCAAAGCGGTTGAACACGCCGTCGATCGCGGCGATGCCGCGGGCGCGGGCGGCGGCCACCACTGCGGCCAGCCACGGCTTGAGCGGCTCACGGTCGTCGCTTGCGCCCGTGCCCAGCGCGGCGGCCAGATCGTTGACGCCGGGCATCAGGGCCTCCAGCGCGGGATGGGCGCCGGCGATCTCCGGCAGGCGGAACAGGGCCGGCGGCGTCTCGATCATGGCCCACAGCCGCGCGCTCGGGACCCCCTCGGCAGCGCAAACCACGGCGGTCGACTCCTCGATCTTGGGCAGGACGATCAGCGCCGCCCCGACCTCGGCGAGGGCCGTCAGGTCGTCGGCGCCCCAATCCGTGTCGGCCCCGTTGACCCGCACGCCCAGCCGCGGACCGAAGCCGCCGTCGCGCACGGCGCTGGCCGCCGCGGCCCGCGCCTGGGCCTTGGCCTCGGGGGCCACGGCGTCTTCCAGATCGAGGATCGCCACGTCGCAGTCGAGGCTCCGCGCCTTGTCGATCGCGCGGGGATTGGACGCCGGCAGGAACAGGACACTGCGGGCCGGCATGGGCGTCAGACCCGTCCCGTCACGGGCACCAGGGCGCCGCGCACCGCCCGGGCCCCGGGCGAGGCCAGGAACAGCATGACCGCGGCCAGGTCCCGCGGCGTGACCCAGTCGCCGGGGTCGGCGTCCGGCATGTCCTTGCGGTTCTGCGGCGTGTCCAGAATCGACGGCAGGACCGCGTTGACCGTCACGGTCGTGTCCTTCAGTTCGCGGGCGAGGGCCTCGGTCAGTCGGTGCACGCCCGCCTTGGACGCCGCATAGGCACCCATTCCGGCCTCGGCCTTCACCGCGCCATTGGCCCCGACGTTGACCACCCGCCCCTCGGGGCTGCGCTTCAGCCAGGGCAGGGCGGCGCGCGTGGCGTTCAGGCAGGTCATCAGGTTCAGGCGGAACATCTTCTCATGCGCGGGGGCGTCGGCCTCCGTCGTCTGCCAGACGAAACCGCCGGCGATGTTCAGCAGGGCATCGATCCCGCCGAACCGGTCGGCGACGGCCTGCATCGCCGCCCGGGCCGCGTCGGCGTCGGTCAGGTCGACCCCGCCGAGTGTCAGCTGGTCCGGGGCCTCGGCGTCGCCCGGGGCATGGTCGATCAGGGCCACGGTCCAGCCCCGCTCGAGGGCCAGGGCCGCGGTCGCGGCGCCCAGCACGCCCTGGCCCCCGGTGATGACGACGACGCCTTGATCCATCTGCGGCTCCTGCGGGTTCGCCGCGGACCATAGGCCCCCGGTGGCCCCGATCAACCGGCGCTGAAGACCTTGGCCAGCATCCGTTGCAGTGCCGCGGCGTCCACGGCGTCGAAGGCGGCGGGCGTTGTAGCGTCGACGTCGAACACGGCGATCAGGCGACCATCGGCGTCGTACACCGGAACCACGATCTCGCTCATCGAGCGCGAATCGCAGGCGATGTGCCCGGGGAAGGCGTGGACGTCATCGACGATCTGGGTCGTTCCCGTTCCGGCCGCCGTGCCACACACACCACGTCCGAAGGCGATTCGCAGACAACCCAGTGTGCCCTGGTAGGGACCGACCACCAGCTCCCGATCGTTGGACGGGTCCACGCGATAGAATCCCGTCCAGAAGAAGTGATCGAAGGCGTCGGCCAGCATGGAGGCGACCGTCGCCATGCGCGCGGTGAGGTCCGTCTCGCCTTCCAGCACGGCCAGGATCTCGTTTTCGACCTCCGCATAGCGCTCGGCCTTGTCGGCGGGTCGGTCGGTGCGGGCGACGTGGGCCATGCGCGGTCTCGCTGGAAATCGGGAAGCCGGCATATGGGAGGCCTTGGCCGACCACGCCAGACGCTCGCGTCGATGGAGAAACCTCTCGCCATTTCAACGGCGGGGGCGTCCATCGTCACATTCCGGCCACGGTCCGGTGCCGCTCTGTGTCCCGATACGTTAACCTTGACACGAAGTTCACTGGACCGGACCGTCGGTTTAAGGAATGGTTAACAGGCGCAGCGTCGGCAGTGTGGCGTGAGGGGATGAGGCAAAGCATGTCCGAACGCGGCGTCATACAGGACGATCGCGGCCTTCAAGGGCCGGGCCGCGTGCCCGTGGCGGTCGTCGCCGTGCTGCTGATTCTGACCCTGCTGTTCCTTTCGGCCTGCGGCGAGCAGAGCCCGGGCTTCTTCCGCAAGACCGGCGCGGGCGCCGAGGAAGGTTGCCCCCGCCCCGCCGCTCTCACGGGCGCGGAGTTCAACGCCCAGGAGACGGGGCTGCGCGCCCTGCGCAAGGCGGCCTTCCGCGGCGACTTCTTCGCCCAGTTGGAGCTGGGCTCCCGCTACGGCGCGCTGCGGGCCACCGACAAGAATATCGAGGACCCGATCGAGAGCGCCGTCTGGTTGGCCATGGCCCTGGCCAATGAGGAGGGCTTCGCTCCCATCAACCGGGTCGAGCGCGGCGTGTTCGGCGGCCTGCGTCCCCTGTCACGCTATGACGACTGCCGGGCCCATGAGCGTCGCGGCGCCTATGCGCGCCTGAACCGCGCCCTGTCGCAGATGACCCGCGACGAGCAGGAGGCGGTGCGCGACCGGGTGATCTACATCCTGTCGACCCAGGACGCGGCCGGCTATCGCACCCTGGCCCGCCTGCACGATGCCCTGTACGGCCCCTATGGCGAGCCCCAGGACAACCCGCAGGCGCGTGAGGCGATCGGCCGGCGCGGGGGCCGTGACGGTCTGTGGGCCGCCACCAACCTGTTCCAGCGCAACGACGT
>CAMCIP010000037.1 GCA_945874855.1 Brevundimonas vancanneytii | reverse complement strand
TTCCACGACATGTCGGTGACGTGCAGCAGGCCGTCGATGCCGCCCAGGTCCACGAACGCGCCGTAGTCGGTGATGTTCTTGACCACGCCTTCGCGGACTTCGCCTTCCAGCAGCTGGCCGACCAGTTCGGTGCGCTGTTCGGCGCGGGCCTCTTCCAGGATGGCGCGGCGCGAGACGACGATGTTGCCGCGCGGACGGTCCATTTTCAGGATGGCGAAGGGTTGTTCCTTGCCCATCAGCGGGCCGACGTCGCGCACAGGGCGGATGTCGACCTGCGAGCCGGGCAGGAAGGCCGAGGCGCCGCCCAGGTCGACGGTGAAGCCGCCCTTGACGCGGCCAACGATGGCGCCGTTGACCGGCTGGCCTTCGGCGAAGACGACTTCCAGACGGGTCCAGGCTTCTTCACGACGGGCCTTGTCGCGGCTGATGACGGCCTCGCCCAAGGCGTTCTCGATCCGCTCCAGATAGACTTCGACGTCGTCGCCCACCTTGGGGATGACGGAGCCTTCGCCAATGCCGAACTCGCGCGCGGCGATGCGGCCTTCGGTCTTCAGACCGACGTCGATGATGATGATGTCCTTCTCCACGCCGACGACGCGGCCATGGACGACCTGGCCTTCGCCGAGGTCACGGCCGCCGAGGGTTTCGTCGAGCAGGGCGGCGAAGTCGTCGCGCGAGGGGGAGAAGCTTTGGGTATCGGTCATGAAACTCTGGGGTTGGAGGAACGTAAGGCGCGCGCGACCGGATGGTCCCGCGCGGGTGGGGTGATGTCGGAAGTCAGGTCTCGGGATGCGAGGCCAAATGGCCAGAGCTCCCGCGGAAAGGCCGAGAGCCGCGCGGTGGATTAGCCCTGACGGGCGCGCGCGGTCTCGACGATACGGCGGGCCGCATCGAAGGCCGCGTCTATATCCATTTCACTGGTGTCCAGCAAGACCGCGTCGGGCGCCTGCACCATGGGGGCCGATCCGCGGCCGGCGTCGCGCGCATCCCGCCTCTGGATGTCGGCCAGCATGTCCTCAAAGGCGATGACCTCGCCCCGCGCGGTCAGCTGCGCCCAGCGCCGCCGCGCGCGCACCTCGGGCGTGGCCGTAACGAACAGCTTGGCGGGGGCGTCGGGCGCGATCACCGTGCCGATGTCGCGCCCGTCCAGCACCGCGCCGCCGGCCTGGGCGGCAAAGGTGCGCTGCACATCGAACAGCACCGCCCGCACTTCCGCGTGACTGGCCACCCGGCTGGCCGCCTCGCCCGCCTCGCGGCCGGTCAGCCGCTCATGATCGGTCAGGGCCGACAGATCGATCCGCCGCGCCGCCGCCGCCGCCGCCTCGGCGTCGTCGGGGCTTGCGCCCGCGTCGAGCACCGCCAGCCCGACGGCCCGGTACAGCAGGCCCGTGTCCAGGAACGGCAGGCCGTAGTGCCGCGCCAATCGCGCCGCCACCGTCCCCTTGCCCGAGGCGGCCGGTCCGTCGACGGCGATGATGAGGTTCGATCTCATGAGATCTCCGCCCCCAGGCCCCGCATCATCTCCACGAACCCCGGAAAGCTGGTCGCGATCATGCCCGGCTCATCGACGGTCACAGCCGCCTCCGCCGCCAGCCCCAGCACGAGGTGGCTCATGGCAATGCGGTGGTCGCCGTGGGTGGTCACGGTCGCGCCGCCGGCCACGCGCCCGCCGGTGACGGTGAAGCCTTCCGGCTCCTCCTCGACCCGCACGCCGCACGCCGTCAGGCCTGCGGCCATCAGGGCGATGCGGTCGCTCTCCTTGACCCGCATCTCGCCGATGCCGCGCATCACGGTCTCGCCCCGGGCGAAGGCGGCGGTCGCGGCCAGGATCGGATATTCGTCGATCATCGACGCGGCCCGCGCCGGCGGCACGACGATGCCCGTCAGCGAGGAATGCCGAGCGGTCAGGTCGCCTACCTCCTCGCCCCCCGCCGCGCGACGGTTCGAGACGGTCAGGTCCGCCCCCATCTCCAGCCAGGTCTCGAACAGGCCGATGCGCAACGGGTTCAGCATGACGCCGCGTACCGTCACCTCCGCCCCCGGCACGATCAGGCCCGCCGCCAGCGGGAAGGCGGCGGAGGAGGGGTCGCCGGGCACGGCGACGTCAGTCCCCGTCAGCGCCTGCCCGCCCTCAAGCGCTACCCGCCAGCCAGCGCCTTCTGTTTCCACCTGCACCCGCGCGCCGAAGGCCGCCAGCATCCGCTCGGTGTGATCCCGGCTCTTCTCCGGCTCGACCACGACCGTTCGGCCGGCCGCATTCAGCCCGGCCAGCAGGATCGCCGACTTCACCTGGGCGGAGGCGACCGTCTGGACGAACTCCTGCCCGCTCAAGCCGCCGCCGGTCAGGGTGAGGGGCAGGCGATCCTCTGCGCCCCGCCACGCGAACCGCGCCCCCATCTTTCCCAGAGGCCCCGTCACCCGCTTCATCGGCCGTTTGCGCAGGCTCGCATCGCCGTCGAAGGTCACCGTGACCGGATGGCCTGCCGCCGCCCCCATCAGCAGCCGCACGCCGGTTCCCGCATTGCCGCAGTCGATCACGCCGTCCGGCGGCCTGAATCCCCCGAGCCCCGTCACCCGCCAGCGACCGGGGGCCAGCCGCTCGACCCCTGCGCCGAACGCCTCGACCGCCCGCGCGGTGGCCAGCACGTCGTCGCCTTCCAGCAGGCCCTCGATCTCCGTGACGCCCGTCGCCATGGCGCCCAGGATCAGCGCGCGGTGGCTGATCGACTTGTCGCCGGGGGCCGTCACGATCCCCTTCAGGGGGCGCCCGGGCCGAGCGGTCAGTTCGGGGAGGGGGGACACTTCCGGCGGGGCTCCGGAGCTTTGCGGGACGGGGGTTTTGACAGCGGCCCCGTGCGGTGGCAAGGGAGCGCCCCGCTTTCCGCCATCTCACCGCAAGGTCTCCCACACGTGGCCAATCCCGAACTGGGCTCCAAGCAGCTCTGCCCGAACTGCCAGGCCAAATTCTACGATCTGGGCCGCCGTCCCGCGCACTGCCCCAAATGCGGCACGGATTTCGACCCGGAAGAGGCCCTCAAGCTGCGCAGCCGTCGCAGCCGCCCGGCCGGCTATCCGGCCGACGACGAGGCCGAAGACCAGGTCGCCGACAAGCCCACCGAGGCTGATGAGGAAGAGGAAGAGGCCGTCGTCACGCCCGAGATCGACCAGGAGGGCCACGAGCCCATCCTGACTCCTGACGACGACGACGACGCTCCGGTGGATCCGACCGAAGAGCCCGGCATGGGCGAGGCCGGCGAGGACGACGTTCTGGACGAGGAGGAGGACGACGACGCCGTTCCCTTCATCGAGGACGAGGACGACGACGCCTTCGGCGAGGAGATCGTCAAGCCCGGCGGCGACGACGACTGAGGGAGGATATTTGCGCCTGCCGCCCTTCGGGCGGCTTGAGGCGCGGCGGTCCCCGGTCAGGGACCGCAAAATAAATGGCGGAACCGGGCTTGATCGCCAAATGGCCCTGACCTAGGTTCCGCCGCCTCGCCGGGGGGTGCCTTCTCGCCCGGTGATCCAGACCTGAAAAGGTTCGGGGCTATAGCTCAGTTGGTAGAGCGCTTGAATGGCATTCAAGAGGTCAGCGGTTCGACTCCGCTTAGCTCCACCACAACGGCCGCTTCCCCAAAGGAAGCGGCCGTTTCCATGTCGGGCCACCGCGGTTGAAGCGGCCGGGCCGCCTCCCCATTTGACCGATTGCGAGAGGTCCCGCCGCTTTCGGGGGGCCTTGCGGCGCAGCCCGCTTCGGGGGTCGGAGGCACGATGACGACGCGCACAGTCCTGTTCGACAGTCCCTTCCTGCTGGGCTTCGACCACACCCGCGCCCTGATCGACCGGGCCCAGCGCGCGGCGGCCGAGGCCTATCCCCCCTACAACGTCGAGCAACGCGGCCCGGCCTCGGTGCGCATCACCCTGGCCGTCGCGGGCTTTACGCCCGACGACCTGGCGGTGACCGTTGAGGGCCGGCAGCTGACTCTCGCCGGCAAGCGCGAGGGGGCCGAGGGCACCGAGGCCGGTCCCTATCTGCACCGGGGCATCGCCGCGCGCGGGTTCAGCCGCACCTTCGTCCTGGCCGACGGGCTGGAGGTGGCGGGAGCCCATCTGGAACACGGCCTGCTGCACGTCGATCTGGTTCGCCCGGAGGAACGACCGGCCGCGCGCCGCATTCCCATTTCTCAAGCGTGATTCCGGAAAGGGAGCTCACCGCCGTGTCTGACCTGACGTCCGATCTGAGCCCACAGGACCTGGCCGCCCTCGGCGCGCCGGACCTGGTCTATGTGCGTCAGGTGGCCGCCTCGGACTTGCTGGGCGAAGCCGCGCCCTCGGCCCTGGCCGGGCTGATCCTCGCGCCGGACCAGATACTCTACGCCGTCCACAGCGCCGACGGCGAGCGGCTTGCCGTGCTGATCGATCGCGAGACGGCCTTCGCCGCCGCCGTGGCGCACGAGCTGGAGCCGGTGTCAGTCCACTGACCGGCAGGGTGACGCCTCAGGCGGCCTTGGGCGCGGCCTGACGCAGCAGCAGGGCATATACCGCGTCGACGTCCCGGGCCCGACGCAGCTGTTCGCGCAGATCGCCCGACCTCAGGGCCCGCGACGCCGACGCCAGCGCCCGCAGATGTCCCGCGCCGTCCGACGGGTCGGCGAACAGTCCCAGCAACAGGTCCACCGGGCGATCGTCCAGCGCGCCGAAGGCCACCGGCGCATCCAGTTTGAGAAACACGGCGCAGACACGGTCCAGGCCCGCGATGCGAGCATGCGGGACCGCCACGCCCGATCCCAGCGCCGTCGAGCCGAGGGCTTCGCGCTCCATCAGGCCGGACTGCACCCGGGCGACGTCGAGGCCATAGGCGGACCCGGCCGCCTCGGCCATGGCCTGCAGGACCTGTCGCTTGGAGGTCAGCCCGCTGCGGAGGACGACGCCCTCCGCGCTCAGCAACGCACCGATGTCCATCTGGTCCCCAAACGCCGTCGTACTGTGCCCGCTCGTCGCGGGGTGCTCCTTAGCCCGCACCCGGCGCCGAATAAAGGCCGCCGGGCCCGGTCCTCATCGGCCCGAACCGTTGGTCCCCGTCCGGGCCGGATCGATCCAGCCGATGTTGCCGTCAGGCCGGCGATAGACCACCGAGACCCCGCCGTGACCGGCGTTGCGGAACATCAGGACGGGATAGCCGGTCATGTCCAGTTCCAGCACCGCCTGGCCGACCGTCATGGTCTTCACGGGGGCATGCCCCTCGGCGATGACCATGCCGGCGGGGGCCTCGCCGGGGGCCCCGGCATCCCCGAAGTCGTCGTCCTCGACGTCTTCCGGCGCACGGAACACAGCCGTCCGGGCCACGTCCGCCGCCGCCATCTCGGTCTTCTCGGGCGACAGGCCGGCCGGACCGGCATGATGGTTCTTCAGCCGGCGTTTGTAGCGGCGGACCCGCTTCTCCAGCTTGTCCAGCGAATCGGAGAAGGCCGCGTGAGCGTCGCCTCCCGATCCGGTGGTGACCAGGGTCTGGCCCGACGCCAGGCGCACCCAGCAGTCGACCTTGAACCCCGGCCCGTCCTTGGACACCACGACCTCGGCGTCCTGGCCGCCGCGTTCGAAGTATTTTCCAACCCCGTCGTTGAGTTCCTGGGAGATGCGCGAGCTTAACGCCTCGCCGACATCCACGTGCTTTCCGCTGACTTGGATCTGCATCTGCACAGAACGCGACCGACCGGTTTAGGTGTCAACGCCCATCACAATTTTGTGGTCACGCTTGGAGCCTGATCGGCGGAGATGGAATCGCTTCGCGATTCCGTCGATGCCGTGAATCAGGCTCCAGAAATCAGCGAGAGCCTGATTCACGCTTTCGGCGGACCCACGCAGTGGGTCCACCTCAAACGATCAGGCTCTAGCCGGTGCGCAGCATGCGGCGGCGCTGCATGGACGACGGAATCCTGAGCGCTTCCCGATACTTGGCAACCGTCCTGCGGGCGATGTCGATTCCCGCCTCTTTCAGGATTTCGACGATCCGGTCGTCGGACAGCACGTCGCCGTCCGCACCCTCGCCCTCGATCATCGACTTGATCCGGTGACGGACGGCTTCGGCCGAGTGGGTCGACTGGCCGTCGACCGAGCCGATCGAGGCGGTGAAGAAGAATTTCAGCTCGAACAGTCCCCGTGGCGTCGCGACCCATTTGTTGGAGGTCACGCGGCTGACGGTCGATTCGTGCATGCCGATGGCGTCGGCCACGGTCTTCAGGTTCAGGGGGCGCAGATACTCGACCCCGAACACCAGAAAGGCGTCCTGCTGGCGCACGATCTCGCTGGCCACCTTCAGGATCGTCCGCGCCCTCTGATCCAGAGACTTGACCAGCCAGTTGGCCTGGGCGGCGCAGTCGGCGACGAAGGTCTTTTCCTCGTCGGACCGGGCCCCGGCGCTGACCACGCCGTGATAGCGCTTGTCGACCAGCAGGCGGGGCAGGGTGTCGGCGTTCAGCTCCACCCGCCAGCCGCCGGCCGGATCGGGCCGCACAATGACGTCGGCCACCACCGTCTGCGCCGGCTCGCCGCCAAAGCCCGCGCCGGGCCGCGGCGTCAGGGCCTTCAGCTCGCCGATCATCTCGGCCAGGTCCTCGGCGTCCACGCCGCAGGCCTTGCGCAGGCCCGCCATGTCGCGCCTGGCCAGCAGGTCCAGGTTCTCCAGCAGGGCCTGCATGGCCGGATCCAGCCGGTTCCGCTCCGCCAGCTGCAGCCCCAGACACTCCGGCACTGACCGTGCCATGATCCCCGTCGGCTCAAAGCCGTGGCAGACCCGCAGCACCGCCTCGATCCGCTCCAGACCGCAGCCCAGCCGGTCCGCGACCTCCTCCAGCTCGCCGCGCAGGTATCCGCCCTCGTCGACCATGTCGATCAGGGTGTGGGCGATGGCCAGGTCGGCGGGCGACAGCCGCGCGGCCGAGGCCTGGGCCTGCAGATGCTCCCACAGGGTCGCCTCGCGCGTGTCCGGCCGTTCCGTGTCCCCGTCGGGGGCCGAACCCCCGGCCCCGACGCGACTCCAGTCGTTCAGCCCCGGCTGGGCGTCGGCCGGCGCGTCCGTCCGCTCGGCCGAGGGCTCGCCCCAGGCGTCCTCGGAGCGCACGTCCATGGCCTCCTCGGCGGCGGACGACCGCCCGTCCTCAAAGCTCAGTTCGGTCTCGGAGGTCGCTGTGGCCTCGGCCGGGGCCTCGCTCTCGACCGCCTCGGGCTCGTCGCGCTGCAGCAGCGGATTGCGCTCCAGCTCGGCCTCGACATAGGCCTCCAGCTCCATGTTCGACAGCTGCAACAGCTTGATGGCCTGCTGCAGCTGGGGCGTGATGACCAGCCCCTGACCCTGCCTGACCTCAAGCCTCTGACCCAGCACGCCGTCGCTCCCCCGTCCGGATGGCCCGGAACTTGCTGGAAACACGATGCAGCGCAGCGGTTAACGGGGGTCTAAGCGCCCACCTTCTCCCACAAGGGGATAAGGGAACTACCGATAGCTGTCGCCCAGATAGACCCGGCGCACCTCGGGGTCGGCCACGATCTCGGCGGCCGTGCCCTCGAACAGCACCGCCCCGGACGAGATGATCGCGCCGCGGTCGATGATGTCGAGCGTCTCGCGGACATTGTGATCGGTGATCAGCACGCCGATGCCCTGGTCGGCCAGATAGCGGATGACCTGGCGGATGTCGGCGATGGCCAGGGGGTCGATGCCGGCGAAGGGTTCGTCCAGCAGCATGAAGGCCGGCTTGCCCGCCAGCGCCCGGGCGATCTCCACCCGCCGCCGCTCACCGCCCGACAGCCCCGCCGCCGACGCCTGGGCCAGATGCGACACGCCCAGTTCCTCCAGCAGGCGGTCGGTCTCCTCGCGCACGCAGGCGGTCGAGGTCTCGTGCAGCTCCACCACGGCGCGCACATTCTGCTCGACCGTCATGCCGCGGAAGATGCTGGCCTCCTGCGCCAGATAGCCCAGCCCCATGCGGGCGCGCTGGTACATCGGCTGGGCCGTCACGTCCTGGCCGTCCAGCAGGATGCGGCCGCTGTCGGGCGGGATCAGGCCGGTGATCATGTAGAAACAGGTGGTCTTGCCCGCGCCGTTGGGCCCCAGCAGGCCCGCCACCTCGCCCCGGTCCAGGCTCAGGGAGACGTCGCGCACCACCTGCCGCGCGCCGAAGCTGCGGGCCAGGTGCTCGACCCTCAAACCCCGCGCCCCGCGCACGGCCTCGGGGGCCGCGGGCGCGGCCTCGGGCTCCAGGTTGAGGGCGGACAGTTCCTTGCGGGCCACGCGTGCGCCGACCGGGCCGCGGCCTCAGTCGTTCCCTTCAGGATAGAAGACGCCCTGCACCCGGTTGCCGCCCGGCGTCGGCGCCCCGGCCATCTGCCCCGTTCCGGTGCGCACATTGTAGACCAGCCGCCCGCCGCGCACGACGTTGTCGCCTTGCGCCAGGATCACCTCGCCCGTCACGATCAGTTCGTCCGTGCCAAGGTCATAGACGGCGCGGTCGCCGCGCATGGTCTGGGTGGGCGTGACGAAGAACACCTCGCCAACCGCCTCGACACGGGTCACCCCGCCACCGTCCGTGGTAGTCAGGTTGACCCGCTGGGCGCGCAGACGGTTGTCGCCCTGGGTGATCTCGGCGCGGCCGATCAGGTCGAACCCGTCCGGCGTGATGGCCAGGTCGTCACCGCCCCAGGCGATCGGCGCGTCGGCGGCGTTTCCCGCCACCTGGGCCCCGCCGGCCGCGGGCGCGACCAGGACCGCCGCGGCGATCAGGGCTCCCAGGAAGTTGCGCGTCCTGCTCATGCTCATTGGTCCGATCCGGCGGGATTGATGACCCCGCGCACCTTGTTCTCGCCCGAGCCCCGGAAGCGGATCCGCTCGCCCTGGTTCTCGATCACATAGGACGAAGCGCTCAGGGTTCCAAGCGGGCCGGTTCCCTCGATCCCCTTGTCGCCCGTCACCAGGCCGGTCGCCGTGTCCATCACCGCCTCGGGCGTGGCCAGGACGAAGCCGCTGTCGCCGTCGGCGATGCGGACGTTGGGCCCGAGGGTCACCGTACCGGCCGCCTGGTCGTACTCGCCGCCGTCGGCGGTCATCTCCGTCACCTTGCGCCCGCCCAGGTTCAGCCGCAGCACGGGTCCGACCAGGCGGAAGCGGCCGGTCGCCGGGTCCCGCGTCGCCCCCTTGGCCCCGATCAGAAAGGAGCGTCCCTGATCGTCCTGGCCGTGGAACATGGCGTTGACCAGGGCCTGTTCCTGACGCGTGCCCGCCTCGCGCTCCACGCCCGAGATGACGGTGCGGAAGGTCACCCAGGTGATCACCCCGCCGGCCAGAACCACGATCAGGATCGGCAGGAACCGCCGCAGCAGCCGCACCCGGCCTGACCGCGCGCGCCATCGCGCCGCCTCACGGCCCAGCTTGCCGTCGTCTTCCGGGGGCAGGGGAGGGGCGTCGGTCACGGGATCAGCTGTGGGCGAAGACGTCGATCTCGTCCCAGCCCTCAAGGTCCAGCCGCGCCCGGACATTCAGGAAGTCGAAGCAGGCCTGGGCCAGATCCATCCGCCCCTCGCGCTCCAGCATGGCGATCAGCCGCTCTCGCACGACATGCAGATGCAGCACGTCCGATGCCGCATAGGCCATTTGCTCGGGGGTCAGTGCGTCGGCACCCCAGTCGCTGGACTGCTGCGCCTTGGACAGGTCCACCCCTGCCAGCTCGCGCACCACATCCTTCAGCCCGTGCCGGTCGGTGTAGGTGCGCGCCAGCTTCGACGCGATCTTGGTGCAGAACAGGGGCGCGGTCTCCACCCCCAGATGCAGCCGGAACATGGCCACATCGAACCGGCCGAAGTGAAAGATCTTCATCACCTCGCGGTCGGCCAGCACCCGCTTCAGGTTCGGACAGTCATAGGCGGGCCGGTTCAGCCGCACCACATGCGCGTCCCCGTCGCCGGCCGACAGCTGGACCACACACAGCGGGTCGCGCCGGAACCTCAGGCCCAGCGTCTCCGAATCCACGGCCACCACAGGCCCCAGGTCGAGATCGTCGGGCAGATCGCCCTGATGAAAATGCACGGTCATGCCGGGGGTTCTACACGGCCTTTGCCGGTCGCGGGAGTGCGTGCACAGGTTCATCACGAAGGACACCAAGAGGGCACCAAGGACACCAAGAGAACGGCACCTGATCTCGCGCGAAGCGCCGTGTCGACCAAAGGTGGACCCAGACCGCCGCCTTTCCGCGCCCCGGGTCCCTTTGTGCTCTTGGTGCCCTCTTGGTGTCCTTGGTGATGAACCTTCGCGCTGCGCGCAGCAAATCCTTCAATCCGGACCCCCAAAAGCAAAACGGCGTCGCGATTGCTCGCGACGCCGTTTCCGTGAACTGGTGCCCAGGAGAGGACTCGAACCTCCACGACATTTCTATCACTGGCACCTGAAGCCAGCGCGTCTACCAATTCCGCCACCTGGGCCCGGAGGTCATCCGGAAGGCGCGGACCCTTAAGGCAGGGTCCGGCCCCGGTCAACAGCGCTTTTGCAGGCCGCGCGTTGCGGGGGCGGCGGCCATCGTCTATCCCCGCCGCCGGGCGGTCGGCCATTCGTCGACCCCCGATTCCGGGAGGTTGGATCATGGCGGCGACGGGTACGGGTCTGGTCACCGTGTTCGGGGGCTCGGGCTTCGTCGGCAGTCAGGCCGTGCGGGCGCTGACGAAGCGCGGCTGGCGCGTGCGCGTGGCTGTGCGGCGGCCCAATCTGGCGGTGGAGCTCAAGCCCGCCGGCGACGTGGGTCAGATCCAGCTTGTGCGCTGCGACGTGAACAGCCCCGACGACGTCGCCGCTGCGCTCCAGGGCGCCGACGCCTGCGTCAACCTGATCGGCATCCTGTACGAAAGCGGCCGCCGCACCTTCAAGGCCATGCATGAGGACGCCGCGCGCCGCATCGCCGAGGCGGCCCGCGCCGCCGGCGTGAGCCGCTTCGTCCAGGTCTCGGCCATCGGTGCCGATGCCAACTCCCTGTCGGACTACGCCCGCACCAAGGCGGCGGCAGAGGCCGCTGTGCGCGCGGTCTGTCCCGAGGCGGTGATCCTGCGCCCCTCGGTCGTGTTCGGCCCCGGCGACGACTTCCTGAACCGGTTCGCCGCCATGGCCACCATGGCCCCGGCCTTGCCGCTGGTCGGCGGCGGCCAGACGAAATTCCAGCCCGTCTATGTCGGCGACGTGGCCGAGGCGATCGGCAAGGCGGTCACCGACCTCGCGCCGGCCGGCCGGACCTTCGAACTGGGCGGCCCTGCGGTCCAGACCTTCGAGGACCTTCTCAAACTTGTGCTGCGCGAGACCGGCCGGCGCCGGGCCCTGCTGCCGATTCCCTTCCCCCTGGCCCGCCTGATCGGCTGGGTGGCCCAGAACAGCGCCCGGGTCGGCATCGCGCCGGTCCTGACTCTCGACCAGGTGCTCGGCCTGCAGTCGGACAATGTGGTCGCCCCCGGTGCCGAGGGCCTGGCCGAGCTGGGCATCCAGCCCACCGGCCTGGACGCCGTCGCCCCCGGCTATCTCTGGCGCTATCGCCAGGGCGGCCAGTTCGCCGACCGTCCGACCTTCTGATCCGTCAGTAGATCCAGATCGCCACCAGCCCGACCGTCCCCACCACGATCCGCCACCAGGCGAAGGGGGTGAAGCCGTACTGGCCAACGAAATTCACCAGGAATTTCACGACCGCCAGCCCCGCCAGGAAGGCCGTGACGAAGCCCAGCCCGATCACCCAGCCGAACGACAGGTCCAGCGTGTCGTGGTTCTTGATCAGGTCATAGGTAAAGGCACCGACCATCGTCGGGATGGCCAGAAAGAAGCTGAACTCGGCCGCCGCCGGCTTTTCCAGCTTGAGCAGGATTGACCCCGAAATGGTCGCGCCGGACCGGGACACGCCCGGAACCAGGGCCAGGCACTGGAACAGGCCGATCAGCAGCGATGTCCTCCAGGTGACCTGCATGGCGTCGAAATGCTGCGGATTGGGAGCATACCGCTCCACCGCGATCAGCAGGAAGCCGCCGATGATCAGCATGACGCAGATCACGACGGGCGTCTCGAACAGCACGTCCTTGATGAAGTCATAGGCAAAGGCCCCCGCCAGGAGGGACGGGATGAAGGCGACCAGAATGCTGATCGCGAAATGGCGCGCCTTGGGGTCCGTCGGCAGGCCGATCAGCACCTTCCACAGCTTGGCGAAATAGATCGAGATGACGGCCAGGATCGCGCCCAGCTGGATCATCACCACGAACGAGCCCCAGCGCTCGCCGGTCAGGCCCAGGGCCTCGCGCAGCAGCAGCAGATGGCCGGTCGACGAGACCGGAATGAACTCGGTCAACCCTTCCACCAGGCCGAGAAGGATCGCTGCCAGCCAGTCCGCCATGAGAGCTCCGGAGTAGGGATTCGTCGCAGACGCTCAGTTGGCGCCGGGTTCGGGGCCCACATAGCGCAGGCGTGCCCGGATAGGCGAGCCCGAACGCCGCTGGTCCAGCGCATGGCCCAGGAGACCGGCCAGACGCCCCGCCAGGATGAGGTCCAGCGCGCCCTCGCGGGGCAGGTCCAGCGCCCGCGCCGTCAAGGCCAGGGCGAAGGCCAGATCGACCGTCCGGCCGGTCGCGGCCTCGACTTCCCGACGCACCGCGTCCAGCTCCGGCGGCAGGGTCAGCCCGGCCAGCAGGGCCGCGCCCCGCGGATCACCCTGTGGCCAGTCCTCTTCGGCGCCAAAAAGGTCGGCATCGTCCGCCCGTGCCCGAACGGCACCGGCCGGATCACGACGCGCCTCGATCACGAAGGCCGTCGCGGCCTGGGTCCGTCGAACCAGGGGGGAAGCCGCCAGGGTGGTCAGGCCGGCCAGGGCCGCGCCCGCCATCGGGGCCCCGCCCGCCGCCGCCGTGCGCGTCGCCATGACGGCATGATCCAGCGGGACGTCGGCGCACAGCACCAGGGCGCGCCGCAGCAGATGGGCGTCGCGTTCGATCATCTTCCAGCCGCGCGCCAGCCGCTGGTGGAAGAACAGGCGTGGCCCCGGCCCTGCGGCCGCGTCAATCGCCTCGTTCAGCGTCAGGGCGGCGTCGCCCGCCAGGTCATCCATTGCCCGGCCCGCGCCCGGCGGGTCCTCGCCTGCGCGCCGCGCCAGGGTGGCATACATCCGTGAACGGATCGATCCGCCGGTAAACAGGTCGACGCGCGGCCTCAGCCCGGCAAAGGGATTGCCTTCCCGCAGGCCCCAGAGCCGCCGCGCCACATCCTCCAGCGTCGCCTGATGCGCCAGCTGGGCGGCGTCCAGGCCGCGATAGAACAGCCGTCCGTCGACCACAGTGCTCAGTCCCGACAGCACCTCGGCCTCACCGCGCGAGGCGGCATGGCGTACCACGCCGGCCGGTGCCGGCTCGCCGCGCAGCAGCCGTTCGATGTCGTTGGCGGCATACAGGCTTCGTCTGGGGTCGGACGGATCAGGTCGCGCCGTGATGCGGCCGCGGCTGACATAGGCATACAGCGTCTGGGTCTTGACCCCCAGCCGCTCCAGCGCCTCGCGCCGCCCGATCCAGCGTTCCTCGGCGTCCATGCCGCCTCCGGCCTGACGACCCCACCCGTCGCGAGGTGGTCATGGAACCTTTTCATGACATTAGTCCTAACGGCGGCGCAAAAGGGGCGTTCGCCGCCCTTGGAATGCGCCCGGGTCTCGGCCACAAGGTGCGCATGATCGTCCAGGCCCTGCCAGATCCCTCCGCGGCCCGCATCCGCCCGGTCGTCTTCGTGCTGGGCGTGGCGATCGCCGCGGTCCAGACGTTCGCGCTCGGGGCCACCGGCTCGATCGGCGTGGCGGCGGCACTGGCGGCCACGGCCCTGCATCTGTGCGGACTGGTCGGCCTGGTCCTGAGCCGGCGCCGCGAGGCCGCGGACGCCACCTCGCCCGCCCGCAGGGGAGTGGGCCTGTTCCTGACGGGCATGGGCCTGGCGTCGGGCCTGGTCATCGGGGCCGTCGCAGTGTTTGCGTTGTTGCAGCCCCAGCCGGCCGGCG
>CAMCIP010000036.1 GCA_945874855.1 Brevundimonas vancanneytii | reverse complement strand
CGCCCTGGACTGCGACTGGAAGGTCTATGTCGAGAACTATCTCGAGGGCTATCACATCGATGCCGTCCACCCGGCGCTGGCCGCGGATCTGGGCGGAAGCGACTATCGCGTGCGGGTCGAGGGCGACTGTGTGATCCAGGAGGCGGTCGGCGCCGCCGGCTCGACCCAGGCCGGCGTCTGGGGCTGGCTGTGGCCCAATCTCGGGATCAACGTCTATGCCGACGGGGCCATGATCGAGCGCATGACGCCGGTCGGCCCGGGCCGGACGCGGCTGGACTATCTGTATCTCGGCGTCGACGGCCGCCCGCCCTCGGAGCAGACCCTGGCGACGTCCGACCGGCTGACCGCCGAGGACGCCGCCATCTGCAAGGCGGTGCAGGCGAATCTGTCGGCCGGTGCCTATGATCGCGGCCTGCTGTCGTCGCGCCATGAGATCGCGGTGGCCTGGTTTCAGGACCGCCTGGGGGACATCCATCGATGAGCGGAAAGCACACCCTCGGCTGGGGTCTGGCGGCGCTGGTCGTCGCGGGCAACATGATCGGCTCGGGACTGTATCTGTTGCCGGTGACCCTGGCCTCGACCGGCAGTTCGTCGCTGATCGGCTGGCTGGTGGCGGCCGTGGGGGCAGGCGTCCTCGCCCTGGTGTTCGGGGCCCTGGGCCGGCTGATCCCCGAGGCCGACGGCCTGTCGGGCTTCGCCGAGAAGGGTCTGGGGCGGTTCTTCGGCTTTCAGGTGGCCCTGGCCTTCTGGACCGCCTGCCTGGTCGGCAATGTGGCCGTGGCGGTGGCGGCGACGGGCTATCTGGCCTTCTTCTGGCCGGCGCTGAAGGATCCGGTGGCGGCGACCTTCTGCAACCTCGGCATCATCTGGCTGGCGACCCTGGCCTATATGGCGGGGGCCAAGACGGCGTCCTGGTTCGCCGCCGCCGCCCTGGTGGTCGGGTTGATCCCGATCGTCATCGCCGTGGCGGCGGGCGTCGCCGCCTTCGATCTCCAGTTGTTCGCCGCGTCGTGGAGCCCGTCGGGCGAGCCGCTGACCGCCACCGTGCCCGCCGCCCTGGTGGTGATCTTCTGGGCCTATCTGGGCGTCGAAAGTGCCGCGGCCCTGTCGTCCAAGGTGCGCGACCCGGCCCGCAACCTCGGCCGGGCGTCCCTGGCGGGGGTGGCGCTGGCGACGGGGGTCTATGTCGCCGCCACGGTTTCCGTCTTCGGGGTCATCCCCCTGCAGGCGCTGACCCAGTCGACCAGCCCCTATGCCGATCTGGCCGGTCGGGTCTTCGGGGCCTCGATCGCCGGGCTGGTGGCCGTCTGCGCCGTGGCCAAGACCATGGGCACGGTTGGCGGCTGGGTCATGATGGCCGGCGAGACGGCGCGGGCGGCGGCGCGCCAGGGCTATCTGCCCAAGGGGTTCGCCGAGGGGGATCGCACGCCGATCATCAACCCCCTGCTGGGCGCGGCGATCATGAGCATCGTCACCATCCTGTCGGGCCAGCCGACGCTCGGCGGCCAGTTCGGCATGCTGGTCGGCGTGACCTCGGTGCTGACCCTGTGCATCTATGCCGTCTGTTCGGCCTCGCTGTTCCGGCTGGCGCGGCGGTCGCAGGCACGGGGTCTGGCGCTGGTCGGCCTGGCCTTCGCGGTCGCGGCGGTGGCGACGGCGGCCTCGGGATACGTCGTCCCGACCCTGATCGTGTTCGCCCTGACGGCCGCGGCCTGGTTCAGCTTCATGCGATCGCGCCCGGCACCGGTTGACCCCGGCAGCGCCGAGGCCTAACCCCCGCGCCGTTTGCCCGTCACCGCCGTTTCCGGAGTCGCCCGCCATGACCGATCTGCTGCCCGGCGCGACAGGCGTCCTCGTCCTGGCCGACGGCACGGTGTTTCAGGGCATCGGCGTCGGGGCCGAGGGTCAGGCTCTGGGCGAGGTGGTCTTCAACACCGCCATGACCGGCTACCAGGAGATCCTCACCGACCCCAGCTACATGAGCCAGATCCTGGTCTTCACCTTCCCCCACGTCGGCAATGTCGGCGTCAATGTCGAGGACGTGGAGCAGATGGGCGGCGGGGCCGACACCTCGGCCTTGGGGGCGGTGTTCCGTGACCTGCCCACCGATCCGGCCAATTGGCGCAGCGAAGGCTCGCTGGACGCCTGGATGAAGCGGCGCAATGTGGTCGGCCTCTCGGGGGTCGACACCCGTGCCCTGACAGCCCGCATCCGCGACGGTGGCGCTCCCCATGCCGTGATCGCCCACGCTGCGGACGGGGCCTTCGACATTCCCGCCCTTGTGGCGCGGGCGAAGGCGTGGTCCGGCCTGGTCGGTCTCGACCTGGCCAAACCCGCCTCGACGCTCCAGGCCTTCGACTGGGACGAGGGCCTGTGGGACTGGCCCGAGGGACATCCGCGCGTCCAGGCCGGCGACAGATCGGTGGTGGTCGTCGACTATGGCGTGAAGCGCAACATCCTGCGGGCCCTGGCCTCGACCGGAGCGAAGATCACCGTGGTCCCGGCCACGACGACGGCGGAAGAGATCCTGGCCCGGCGGCCCGACGGCGTGGTCCTGTCCAACGGACCGGGTGATCCGGCCGCGACGGGCGAATACGCCGTGCCGGAAATCCGCAAGCTGGTCGACAGCGGCACGCCCGTGTTCGGCATCTGCCTCGGCCACCAGATGCTGGCCATCGCCCTGGGTGCGAAGACGGTTAAGATGGACCAGGGCCATCACGGGGCCAATCACCCGGTCAAGGACCTGACCACGGGCAAGGTCGAGATCGTGTCGATGAACCACGGCTTCACCGTCGACCGCGACAGCCTGCCTGACGCCGTGGTCGAGACCCACGTCAGCCTGTTCGACGGCACCAACTGCGGCATCGCCCTGAAGGACCGCCCGGTGTTCAGCGTCCAGCATCACCCGGAAGCCAGCCCCGGGCCGACGGACAGCCTGTATCTGTTCCAGCGCTTCGCCGACGCGATGAAGGGCTGAACCGACCGGACGGGTCCCGCATCGCCAAACCGCAACGTCCGTGCGTAAGTGTGGCGAGGCGTGGGATGTCCAACCGGGGGCGGGCGATGGGACGATTCATCAAGGCTTTCCTGGCCGCTCTGGTGGTCGCTGCGCTGGTCGGCGGGGTCGTCGGACTAGGCGCGATCGAGGGCTGGGGCCGGAAACGGCTCGCCCCGCCGGGCGATCACCGTCAGTTCGGTTCTGTCATCGCCGCCCGGCTCGACAGGGAGGTCAAGGGCAATGCCGCCTTCGTCCTGATCGAGAACGGCGCGCCGGTGACCTAGCATTTCGTGACAAGGGGGGCGCCGGTCGACCGCGACACCCTGTTCCAGGTCGCCTCACTCAGCAAATGGGTGACGGCATGGGGCGTCATGAAACTGGTCGAACAGGGAAAGATCGATCTCGACGCACCTGTGTCCCGATATCTCACGCGCTGGCGGCTTCCGGCAGGGGAGTTCGACAATGAGCAGGTGACGGTCAGACGTCTGCTCAGCCATACCGCCGGCCTGACGGACGGGCTCGGATATGCCGGCTTCCCGCCGGGCGTGCCGCTCCAGTCGCTTGAAGCTTCCCTGACGCAGGCCGCCGACGCCTCTCCGGGGGCGGCCGGTTCGGTCCGGGTCGGCATGGCCCCGGGCGGCTTTGAGTATTCGGGCGGCGGCTACACCCTGTTGCAGCTGATCGTCGAGGAGGTCACCGGCCAGACCTTCAACGACTACATGCGGCAGGCGGTCCTGGTCCCGCTCGGCATGACCCGGTCGACCTTCGTCCTGACGGAGCCGGTCTCCAATCTCGCCGAATTCTACGACGTGGACGGGTCCAGGGCGGTCCATTTCCACTTCACCGCCTCCGCGGCAGCCGCGCTCTACACTTCGGCCGGGGACATGACGCGCTTCGTGGCCGCCCATGCGCCGGGACCGGAGGGCGAGCCGGTCGGACGGGGCGTTCTGAGCGCGAAAACGCTGATCGCCATGCGCGAGCCACATGCCGCGGAGTTGGGGATCGACATCTGGGGCCTCGGCGTCATGCTCTATGCGCCCAACAAGGCTGGCACCTTCATCATCGGCCACGACGGCAGTAACGCACCGGCGATCAATACGGCTGTTCGCATGGATCCTGCCACCGGGGACGGGATCGTGCTGCTGGAAACGGGCGACAAGCAGATGGCGACCCAGGCCGCCGGGGACTGGGTCCATTGGACGTCGGGCAAGGTCGATTTCCTGACGGTCAGCCTGGAGGTGCGTCAGACATTGATGGGGGTCGCCGTGGGGGCCGGCGTGGCGTTCGTGGTCACCTTCCTCATCGGCTGGCGGCTGTTCCGGCAGCGGAGGTCCGCGGGGGCCTGATGCCTCCCGACGGAGACCCGCTGAAGGGCGCGGTTTCTTTCGTCACGATTCCTGTCCATCGTGTGCGGAGGGAGGCGTAAATGCTGGTTCGCAACCTTGTCGTCGCGTGTCTGGTCATGGCCCTCGGCGCCTGCGCGGGCGGGGCACGGGGTGCCTTCGACCTTGAGGACCGGCGCGACGCCGCGCCCATGGGGCTGGCGTCCTCGCCCGAGACGCCGATCCGTTTCTACGTCGACGACGACAGTCGGGTGGCCTTTTTCCAGGAGCGCATTCGGGAAGGCCTGCGGGTCGGGCCCGACGGTCACCTCGATCTGCTGGCCGTATCGGGCGGCGGGGCCAACGGGGCCTTCACCGCCGGCGTCATTTCGGGCTGGACCCAGTCCGGCGAGCGGCCCGACTTCGAGATCGTCACGGGTGTCTCGACCGGGGCCCTGGCGGCACCCTTCATTTTTCTGGGACCCGACTGGGACGATGAACTGACCGAGGCCTATGTCGGCGGCGCAGCCAGCACCCTGCTGCAGCCCCAGGGGCTGGGGGCCCTGTTCGGCTCCGGCATTTACCAGGCCGAACCGCTCCGCGATCTGATCGCCAGCTATGTCGACATGGCCATGCTGGAGGCCGTGGCGGCCGAGGCGCGCAAGGGCCGCGTGCTGCTGGTCGCCACCACCGACCTGGACTCCCAGCGCGGCGTCAGCTGGGACATGGGCGCCATCGCCATGCAGGGCGGGCCCGCGGCGCTGGAGTTGTTCCGCACCGTGCTGCAGGCCTCGGCCAGCATTCCCGGCGCCTTTCCGCCGGTACGCATCCGGTCGGCTTCCGGCGAGCTGACGTTCGAGGAAATGCATGTCGACGGCGGGGTGACCGTGCCCTTCCTCGGCCTGCCCGAGAGCCTGTGGACCTATCAGGACCCGACGCGCGGTCTGCGCGGGGCGCGGATGCACGTCATCGTCAACGGTCGGGTGGCGCCCAGTTTCGCGGTGACGACGGACAGCCTCGGCTCGGTCCTGGGACGCAGCCTCGACACCATGCTGCGCGCGTCCATGCTCAGCACCCTGGCCGGCAACCGCGCCTTCGCCGACCGCAACGGCCTGGTCTTCCGCTGGGCCGCCCTGCCGGACGACAGCACCGCCGGGTCCCTCGACTTCAGCCCGGAGTCCATGCGGGCCGTTTACGAGCTGGGCCGGCAGGGCGCGCTCGATGGATCGGTCTGGCGCTGAGAGGGGGCTTCAGGGCAGGGCGGGCAGCCCCTCGCGGCGCAGGTCGACGGCCTTGCGCACGGCCTGGGGCGAGGCGCTGAGCCAGTAGTCGGCGTCGTCGGCGCGGCCGCAGGCGCGGCGCTCCACCCCGCGCAGCCGGCGTTTGGCCGCATTGTCCAGCAAGCGGGCGTGGAGGGCGCGCGGCGTCGCATTCGGGACCGCCGGCGAGTGGGGCGTGGCGACCGCGTCGGGGCCGAACGGCTCGATGGCAGGGCGCAGGATCGGGATGAACATGGTCGGCTCTCTGTCGCGACCCGGCCGCCTCCTGCGCCGGGCCGTTCCGATCCGCCGGCTTCGTCGCGGCGGTCGAAGGGGAAAATCCACAGCCTCTGTGGATGGTTCCCGTACATACTCCGAAAATTCGTCTGGATTCAGACAGTTCTCGCCTCGCTCCTGCCCATAGGGTTAAGCAGAGGTAAATGCGCCCCGGAATCGTGCGGACAGCGTATAGGTTCGGGGTGCGCTTCGACGACCGATACATCGAGGAACTGAAGGCCCGACTACGTCCGTCCGACGTCATCGGCCGCACCGTCAAGCTCAAGCGCCAGGGCCGCGAGTTCGTCGGCCTGAGCCCGTTCAGCAAGGAAAAATCGCCCAGCTTCTTCGTCAATGACGACAAGGGCTTCTTCCACGACTTCAGCTCCGGCAAGCACGGCGACGTCATCAGTTTCCTGCAGGAGACCGAGCGGCTCAGCTTCGTCGAGGCGGTCCAGCGGCTGGCCGGCGAGGCGGGCATGGCCCTCCCGGCCGAGGATCCGCAGGCGGCCGAGCGCGAGCAGCGCCGGCAGGGCCTGACCGACTGGATGGACCTGGCCCAGAAATGGTTCGCCGCCAATCTGCGCCGGTCGGTCGGTCGCTCCACGCGGGAGTATCTGGCCCGACGCGGCCTGCCCGAGGATCAGTGGGAGCGGTTCGGCCTGGGCTATGCGCCCAACGACCGCGAAGGCCTGAAGTCGGCCCTGGTCCAGCGCGGCGCCCGGCCGGGCGACCTGGTCGAGGCCGGCCTGCTGATCGCGCCCGAGGGCGGCGGCCAGCCCTATGACCGGTTCCGCGACCGGCTGATGTTCCCCATCCTCGACGCCCGGGGTCGGGTGGTCAGCTTCGGCGGCCGGGCCATGAACCCGGACGACCGGGCCAAGTATCTGAACGGGCCCGAGAGCCCGCTGTTTCACAAGGGCGCCACCCTCTACGGCCTGCCCGAGGCCCGGCGCATTCTCGGCGCGGAGAGCCGGTCCGAACAGGCCGTGGTGGTCGTCGAGGGCTATATGGACGTGATCGCCTGCCAGCGGGCGGGCGTGCCTGCGGTCGCCCCCATGGGCACGGCCCTGACCGAAGAGCAGATGGCCCTGCTGTGGCGAGTCAGTCCCGAGCCCGTCCTGTGCTTCGATGGCGACGGGGCCGGGCGGCGGGCCGCCTTCCGCGCCGTGGAGCGGGCCCTGCCGCTGATCCGGTCCGACCGATCGTTCCGCTTCGTCAGCCTGCCCGACGGGCTGGACCCTGACGACATGCTGCGCGAGCGGGGCGCGCCGGCCCTGCGCGAGGCCCTCGGCATGACGGTCGCGTTCTCGCGCCTGCTGTTCGACCGCGAACGCGAGGCCGTGGGGCCGCTGGACACGCCCGAGAAGGAGGCGGCGCTGATCGCGCGCCTGCGCAAGGCCGCCGCCATGGTCGCGGACCCCGATCTGGCCCGAACCTACAAGGACTATCTGCTGGGCTCGGTCTACCAGCTGACCCGCCCGTCGGAGGGTGAGCGCCGTGCGGCGGGCAAGGTGCTGTACCGCGACCGACGGGCCCGCAAGGCCCTGGTCACCATGGACCAGACGCCGGAGGCGGGGGCCGGCCTGTCCACCTTCCGCCGGGCACCCCGGCCGCTGACGGCCGCGGTCCTGACCGGGCTGATCGACCATCCGCAAGTCCTGCAGGAGCGGGCTGAGCTTCTGGCCGGCCAGGGGCTCGGCGATCCGGCCCTCGACCGGCTGGTCGGGGATCTGGTGCGGCTGACCTGGGACATCGCCGACTTCGGCGACGGCCTGCTGCGCGCGCGGCTGGTCGCGCTGGGCCATGACGAGACGCTGAAGGCGGTGGACCGCACGGCGCGGATTTCCCATGCGCCCTTCCTCGACGCCGCGCAGCCGGCAGAGCAGGCGCGGGCCGATCTGACCCGCGCGATCGACGCCCTGCTGGCCGCCCTGGCCCTGAACCGCGCCCTGGACGATCTGAAGACCGAGGCCGACTTCGACGGTCAGGCCTTTGTGACGCTGAAGGCCGAGCGCGACGCCCAGGACCGCATCCTGTCGAGCGGCGGGCTGTGGCTCGTCGACGAGACCGTGCATTGAGCGCGGCCTGTGCCGTCTTGACACGGACGGGTCCGCTCGCCATTTGCCCGGATCGGATCAGAACGCCTGTGCGCGCGTGGTCGAGAAGGCGACGGCATCGACCGTTTCGTGCTTCCGGGCCGCAGATGTGCCCCCCGCCGCGGCCTCCTGTCCGAACCGATCGTGGGGCGTGGAGGATTCCGCGCCCATGCTGGCTCGTGCCTGCCGACCGGACAGCGAACCGAAAACTGAAGCGCGAGGCGGGGGTGACGAACCTTTCCGTGGCGCGTTGCACATTTGCCGCAGACGCGATTGCGGCACCCGGGAGAGCCGACTGAATGACCACCCAGACCGAAACTCAGGAAGCCGAAGTCGCCACCGATGGGCCGCTGCTCGACCTGACCGACGCGGGCGTCAAGAAGTTCATCAAACAGGCCAAGGCGCGCGGCTATGTGACGATGGAAGACCTGAACAAGGTCCTGCCGTCCGAAGAGGTGACCCCCGACCAGATCGAGGACACCCTGGCCATGCTGTCCGAGATGGGCGTCAACGTCGTCGAGGCTGAAGAGGACGCCGAGACCAAGGAAGGCGAGGGCGGCGAGGTCGCCGAACGTCCCGAGACGGCCGTCGCTGAAACACCGGCCAAGGCGGCCTATGACCGCACCGACGACCCGGTGCGGATGTATCTGCGCGAGATGGGCTCGGTCGAGCTCCTGAGCCGCGAGGGCGAGATCGCGATCGCCAAGCGGATCGAGGCGGGCCGCGACGCCATGATCTCGGGCCTGTGCGAGAGCGCCCTGACGTTCGAGGCCATCATGGTGTGGCGCGACGAGCTGGCGGCCAACCGTATCCTGCTGCGCGAGGTCATCGACCTGGACGCGACCTATGGCGTGCTGAACCCCGCCTCCTTGCCGGGCGCGGCCCCGGCGGTGGTCGAGGGGGTGGCCGAGGGCGAGGTGGCAGAGCCGGAAGCCGGCGCGGCCGAGAAGCCCGAGGGGGCCGAGGACGACGACGATGAGGATTTCGACGACGGCGGCGGCCTGTCCATCTCGGCGCTGGAGGCGGAGCTGCGCGACGGCGTCATGGAGATCCTGGATGCGGTGGCGGCCGACTTCGGCGCGTTCCGCAAGCTGCAGGATCGGCTGGTCGAGACCCGGCTGAAGGGCGAGACACTCAGTGCCAAGGACCAGAAGGCGTATGAGGGCCTGACCACCTCGATCTCCGGCCGGCTGAAGACGCTGAAGCTGAACAATGCCCGCATCGAGGCGCTGGTCGAGCAGCTGTACACGATCAACAAGCGGCTGATGGGGCTGGAGGGCCGGCTGCTGCGCCTGGCCGACAGCTATGGCATCTCGCGGCCCGAGTTCCTGAAGTCCTATTTCGGCGCCGAGCTGGACCCCGCCTGGGTCGACCGGGTCAAGGAGATGGGCGTGCGCTGGACCAGGTTCAGCGACAATGAACAGGCCCAGATCGCCCAGATCCGCGCCGATGTGGCGGCCGTCGCCACCGAGGCCGGCCTGCCGATCGACGACTATCGCCGCATCGTCCAGAAGGTCCAGAAGGGCGAGCGCGAGGCCCGTCAGGCCAAGAAGGAAATGGTCGAGGCCAACCTGCGTCTGGTCATCTCCATCGCCAAGAAATACACCAACCGCGGCCTGCAGTTCCTGGACCTGATCCAGGAAGGCAACATTGGCCTGATGAAGGCGGTCGACAAGTTCGAGTACCGCCGCGGCTACAAGTTCTCGACCTACGCCACCTGGTGGATCCGTCAGGCCATCACGCGCTCGATCGCCGACCAGGCCCGCACCATCCGCATCCCGGTGCACATGATCGAGACGATCAACAAGATCGTCCGCACCAGCCGCCAGATGCTGCACGAGATCGGCCGCGAACCGACCCCGGAGGAGCTGGCCGAGAAGCTGGCCATGCCGCTGGAGAAGGTCCGCAAGGTCCTGAAGATCGCCAAGGAACCCATCAGCCTCGAGACGCCCATCGGCGACGAGGAGGATTCGCACCTCGGAGACTTCATCGAGGACAAGAACGCCATCCTGCCCATCGATGCAGCGATCCAGTCGAACCTGCGTGAGACCACCACCCGCGTGCTGGCCTCGCTGACGCCGCGCGAGGAGCGGGTGCTGCGCATGCGCTTCGGCATCGGCATGAACACCGACCACACGCTCGAGGAAGTCGGCCAGCAGTTCTCGGTCACCCGCGAACGCATCCGCCAGATCGAGGCCAAGGCCCTGCGCAAGCTGAAGCACCCGAGCCGGTCGCGGAAGCTGCGGAGCTTCCTGGACAGCTGAGGCAGGATCCGCCCCCGGCGTCCTGTCGATCCTGTATCGAGGGGAGGCCGGGGGCGGGTCGCCCGGTGGATCAGTCCCTGGGTCCCGCAGCGGGCCGGCATCCGGCCGCCTCGTCAACGACACTGTCCACCAGGCGGTCCTGGAGGGACGGACGCTCCGCATCGCCACGCGACCGGCCGGATCCCAGCAGCATGCCGACGACGGCCCGGGCCGCTTCCCGCCGGAGCGTCGAGCCGAGCCCGGCGCAGCCCGGCTGTTCGGCCGCCGCGGGCGGGGCTTCCTGCATCTTCTGCACGGCGGGCAGCAGCAGGCCGACGGTGCCGTCACCGTTCAGATCGCCCGACGCGGTCCAGACGCCGCCGTCGCCGGCACTCCCGTGAGGATCCGCGGGCTGGACAGGAGGGCGGGCCCGCTGCTGGACCCGCTGGACCCGTTTCACCGTGGGGCCAGCAGCGCCGCCGCAGCGGCACCTGAAGGTTGACGCATGCGGGAATCGTTACTGCGCGCAGGGGGCATGCGGCGGGCGGGCGGCGTTGCGCGGCGCGAGGGTTGCCCGGGGGAGAAGGACGGCCCCGGCCCCGGTACGGGGGCCTGGAGGGTAGTGGCCGTGCCCACGCCGGTGACAACGTCCTGGATGTCGGGGTCACCGTGATAGAAGATGTGCAGCGGCACCTCGATCTGCCGGAAGCCCGCATAACGGCCCTGAATGTTCTGGCCTTCATACTCGCACCAGCCGACGACGTTCATCTTGATCGTGGTCTCGAACACGTCATCGACGCGCAGGAAGTCCGCCTCGGAGCCGGCACCGTTCTGGACGAAATTCTGCAGGCGCTGCTCGACGTGGTTCACGGGGTTGAAGCCGATCCAGGCGGCACCGCTGTCGGGAAAGTTCACCGGCGCGGTGATCGAGTAATTGCGAACCTCCTCATCGCCGCCGAGTTCGACGACGGGCGAGGCGGACCATCCTCCGAGGAAATTTGCACCGCCCGGTGCCGCCGCGAGCATGCCGTTGCCGAACGTCACCTGTGCGGCGTCAGCGCGGGTCTCGGCATTCTGGAAGGATTTGCACCAGACTTGCCCGGCGGCGTTCACCACCGGAGCCTGGGACACCACGCGAAGATTGCGTTGGGCCGGGTTGGTGCTCTGTGACTGGTTGCGCACCGAGATGTTCAGGGCGGGAATACTGGAGCTGACGATGATGTCGTGAACGGGGAAGGACATCGCGGAATCATCGGCGGCGGCGGCGCCGCCGCCGGGAGCCAGCGCCAGGGCGGCGCAGCTCGCAATAATGAGGTTGAGGGTTTTCATCTGTGTTGCGTCCATTGAATGGGCCTGGCGGCCGCGCGCCTTCCGGAACAGCGGCCGCCAGGCGGGGGGCAGGGCGTGGCGCGGCGTGCGCTACTGGTCTCTGCCTGCTCTGCGGGTTTGCAGGTTCGTCCGACGAGCCGCGGACGGGTCCTGCGGTCCGGAGCCGGCGCACACGGTCGCTTCACCGTTGGCTGCCAGCGCGGCGACGTCGGCTTGCCAGGTGTCGCATCGCCCGGACGTCGCCGCGGCGCCGTCGCCGTTGACGTCGCCCGCAGCGACATTCACGCCGCCGCGCCGCGGGGGGGCCGCCTCCCGCGCCCTCTGAACGGCGGGGAGCAGGAGAGCGGCCGGGCCGGTCTCGCCGCTCTGGATGTCCTGGCCCGCGCCACGGGCTTCCCCGCGGGCGGGGTCGGGACGGCTGTCGGCGGACTGGGCCAGGGCGCACGGGGCGGAGAGGGCGGCCAGCAGCGCCGCAGCGGCGAGCGAAGGCAGGCCGGCGGCGAGAGAGGGTAGAAAGGTGGGCTTCATTTTTCGACTCCGTGTTTCGATGTCCGCCGATCATGGAAGGGGCCGGCGGGGTGGGCACCTTCTGACGCCGGCGAGGCCCTGCGCTCAGGTGCAGCGCGGTGCGCTGGCGCGCGCGAGGGGTTGCATGCAGTTGCACGCCAGTTGCATGCAGCGCGGGCGCGTGAGAGCGTCCGGCATGCGACCGGAATCCTTCGCGGAAAAGCTGCGCCTTGTCCTGAAAGCGCTCGTCCTCAGCCGCACCGGTCTGGCCTCGGCCCTGAATGCCGACAAGTCGCTGGTCGGGCGCTGGGCGGCGGGCAGCGTGATGCCGTCCGAGCACAACCTCGCGAATCTCACCCGATACATCGCCGGTCGGATCGACGGGTTCACGATGCTGGATTGGGATCGTTCCACATCCGAGTTTGCGGCCGTGCTCGGGGTCAACGCCGCCACTGCCCCGCAGAATGCTGCACCGGACTGGATACCTGTCGAGGTCCTGGAGGAGGCGAGACGCGGCGCCCTCCAGAGGGCCTGGGCCTATGAGGGCCTCTGGCGCAGCACCCGCCCGTCCAGTGACCTGCCCGGTCGCTTTCTTTGCGACGTGACCATGATCCGGCACGCACCACAGGGTTCCATCCGCTTCCGCAGCGGGATCGAGGGCGTGCGCTATGAGGGCGCCGCGCTGCTGCTGCAGAACCAGCTCTTCTCCTTCGGGGCCGACGCCGTGCACGGCACGGTGATCTTCGGCATCTTCAGCGGAATCGCGCGTCAGCGGGCCGAGGTCATCGAGGGGCTTTCGCTGGGCACCCTGCGCGACGCGGGCGGGTCGCCCCTCGCTGCAGCCTGCGTGATGGAGCGGATCGGCGACCTCACCGGCGACCCTGCCGAGGACGACAGGCGCTTTGAGGCGGCCGTCGCCCAGTTGACGCCCCTTGCCGCCGAAGGGTCCGTGTCGCCGGAGGTACAGGAGAGGCTCTTGCGGACCTACAGCCCGGCCATCCCCGGATTGCTGCGGCTGCTGTTCGCCCATTCGCTGTCGCGCGGCGCTGTGCTGGAAGCCTCGCCGGTCTGAGCCTGCGGGCCGCCCCCGCGCTGGACGTTACCGCGCGATCCGATCATGGTGACCACCGGTCTTTCGGAGTCAGCGGCATGGTCGGGATCGGGCATCTGAAGCGGCGGCTGGGGCAGTATGCGGGGGTCTGGGTCGGGGCCTTCCTGCTGTGCGGGGCGGCCATTCTCGGGATGATGGCGCTCGGGGCCGACCTGATGGTCGCAGCCGATCTGGCCCTGCCGGTCCTGCTGGCCGTGACCGGACTGACCCTCGGGGCGGCGGTGGTCGTAAGCTTTTTCTCCAACGAGACGCCGCTGACCAAGATCCTGGTGCTGGTCCTGGCCCTGCTGCTGTTGCTGCCGCTGTTGTGGGCACCGGTGTTCGCGGCGGTGGCGATCGCCTTCTTCGCCGACCGGCAGATCGAGTATTCGGACGCCTACGTCGGCTTTCGCGTGGCCGTCTACAATCTGATGACGCCGCTGTCGGACGGGTTCGGCGTCGGGGCGGTGCTGGACGCCCTGTGGCGGGCCTTCCAGTGGGTGGCGACCGTGGTCGGCTTCATCTCGGCCTGGATCAACGCCTGGCCGGTGATCCGGCGCCTGCTGGGGCAGGAGCCGAGCGCGGCCTGATCTTTGGACGATATCGCGCGCGACGCGGTCGCGCACGGCTTGGGCACGGGTCTCAGCCGCCCCCCTCGAAGATGGCCGCGAAGCCGCCCCACATCATGCGCTTGCCGTCGAACGGCATATCCATCTCCTGCCACGCCGGATCGGTCTCCATGCTGGCGAAGCAGGCCTCGGCGGTGGCCTTGTCGGGCCATTTGATCCACGAGAAGACGACGGCCTCGCCGTCTTCCAGCTTCACGGCCAGATCAAAACCGGTGACCTTGCCCGGAGGAATGTCCTCGCCCCAGGTCTCGACCTGCTGCAGGGCCCCGTACTTCTGGAACAAGGACCAGGATTTCTCCGCAGCGGCGATGTAGCCGGCCTTGTCGGCGGCCTTCACCGGGATCAGGAAGCCGGAATACCAGGTCATGAGGGGTCTCCTTCTGGGGGATGGGGGACTGGGGACTGGGGAGCGGGACAGGGGCTTTCCACGGCCGGGTGGGGGGGCCGGTCCCCAATCCCCAATCCCGACTGGCCGGCGGCCTTGACGCACATTGCCCTTCGCCCGCGCCGGAGTCATCCTGCGTCCCATGAGCCCTCGCCCCGCCACCGGTGACCGCTTCGCCTCCTTCGGCGAATTCTATCCCTTCTACATCCATGAGCACTCCAACCGGACCTGTCGCCGCATCCATGTGATCGGGTCGGGGCTGGTGCTGGTGGCGCTGGCGGCGGCGGTGCTGTCGCGCAA
>CAMCIP010000035.1 GCA_945874855.1 Brevundimonas vancanneytii | reverse complement strand
GAAAGCAGCCGCTGGGCAGAAGAGGACGAGCTGGCCGAAACCTATTCGCGGCGCAAGGGTTTCGCCTATGGCCGCGGCGGCCGGGCGGTCCAGCAGTCGGCGCTGCTGCAAAGCGTGCTGTCCGATGTGCAGCTCACCTATCAGAACCTCGATTCGGTCGAACTCGGTGTCACCACCGTCGACAACTATTTCGACACGCTGGGCGGCATCACCGGCGCGGTCAAGCGGGCTCGCGGCGGCAAGGCCCCGCCGGTCTTCATCGGCGATCAGACTCGCGGTGAAGGCACGGTTCGCACACTCGAAGATCAGGTGGCGCTCGAAACCCGCACGCGCATGCTCAACCCGAAATGGTTCGAAGGCATGCTCAAGCATGGCTACGAGGGTGTGCGTCAGATCGAGGTTCATGTCACCAACACCATGGGCTGGTCGGCGACGACCGGTCAGGTCCAGCCCTGGGTCTACAAACAGCTATCCGAAACATTCATGCTCGATCCCGAGATGCGTGAACGGCTGGCCCAGCTCAACCCCACCGCGTCCGCGCGTGTGGCCAATCGGCTGCTCGAGGCTTCGGAGCGTCACTACTGGACGCCCGAACCCGAAATGCTGGAGGCCTTGCGAAGAGCCAGCGAGGACCTCGAAGACCGGCTCGAAGGCGTTTACGAAGGTGCCCCAGCATGACAACAGCAACTGTTCCGTTCTCAGAAATCAAGCGTCCATCGCGGGGCGCTGATGGCGCCGGCAGCGTACAGGTGCAACTCGACCCCAACCTCAAGATCGGCAATGCCAAGGTCTTCGCGGTCTATGGCAAAGGCGGTATCGGCAAGAGCACCACTTCATCGAACCTGTCGGTGGCGTTTTCCAAGCTCGGCAAGCGGGTGCTGCAGATCGGCTGCGACCCCAAGCACGACTCGACCTTCACCCTGACCAAGCGGCTCGTCCCCACCGTCATCGACGTGCTGGAGACGGTGAACTTCCACTCCGAGGAACTGCGCCCCGAGGACTATGTCTATGAGGGCTTCAACGGGGTGCGCTGCGTCGAAGCCGGCGGCCCGCCGGCCGGCACCGGCTGTGGCGGCTATGTCGTCGGCCAGACGGTCAAGCTGCTGAAGGAACACCACCTGCTGGAAGACACCGACGTGGTGATCTTCGACGTCCTGGGCGACGTGGTCTGCGGTGGCTTCGCCGCGCCGCTGCAACACGCCGAGCGGGCCCTGGTCGTCACCGCCAACGACTTCGACAGCATCTTCGCGATGAACCGCATCGTCGCCGCAATCAAGGCCAAGTCGAAGAACTATGAGGTCCGGCTGGGCGGCGTGATCGCCAACCGCAGCGCGGGCACCGACGAGATCGACCGCTTCAACGCCGCCATCGGCCTGAAGCGCATCGCCCACTTCGCCGACCTCGACGAAATCCGCCGCAGCCGCCTGAAGAAGTCCGTCGTGTTCGAAATGGACGGCTCGCCGGCGCTCGAGGCCGCCAAGGCCGAATACATCCGGCTGGCCCAGTCGCTGTGGGACGGCATGGACGCCATCGACGCCGAGCCCATGCGCGACCGCGACATCTTCGAATTCCTGGGGTTCGACCAGTGACCCTCACCGCCGGCAACGACGGCTCCTACGTCCGCGCCCGCACGCGGCTGGAAGCCTATTTCGACCGCACGGCGCTGGACGCCTGGGCGCAGCTGACCAGCGACGCCCCGGTGTCGAAGATCCGCGCCACGGTGCGCGCCGGCCGCGACCGCATGCGCGCGACCCTGTTGTCCTGGCTGCCCGCCGACCTGACCGGCAAGCGGGTGCTGGACGCCGGGTGCGGCACCGGGGCCCTGGCGGTCGAGGCCGCCCGCCGCGGTGCCGAGGTCGTGGCCGTGGATGTGTCGGCCAGCCTGATCGGGATCGCCCGCGAGCGCGCTCCGGCGGACCTGAACGGCGGCTCCATCACCTTCCTCGCCGGCGACATGATGGACCGGGATCTGGGCCTGTTCGACCATGTCGTGGCGATGGACTCCCTGATTCACTACGCCACCCCGGACATCGTCGCCGCCGTGCGCGGCCTGGGTCGCCGCACCACCGGCTCGGTGATCTTCACGGTCACGCCGCGCACGCCGCCCCTGATGCTGATGCTGGCCATGGGCAAGCTGTTCCCGCGCGCGGACCGGGCCCCGGCCATCGCGCCCGTCGACCTCGCGGCCTTCACCCGCACCCTGGCGGCCGACCCCGTCATGCGCCCGGCGCGGATGGAGCGGGTGTCGGGCGGCTTCTACACCTCCCAGGCGGTGGAGCTGCTCAGGTGCTGAACGAGCTGCTTCTGCAGAGGGTGGCCGAGAAAGCGGCCCGCAAGGCCGACCGGGGCGACAACCGGGCGCAATGGGCGCGCCTGATCTCCGCCTGCCTGCCCTTTGCCGACGCGGCCACGACCGAGCTGCCCCTGGGCCAGCTGCTGCGCCTGTCCCTGTTCCAGGTCTCGGTCGGCATGATCGCCGTCCTCCTGACCGGAACGCTGAACCGCGTCATGATCGTCGAGCTCCAGGCCCCGGCCTTCCTGATCGCGGCCATGGTCGCCCTGCCCTTCCTGTTCGCCCCCCTGCGGGCCCTGATCGGCTTCAGGTCCGACACCCACCGCTCGCATCTGGGCTGGCGTCGCGGCCCCTTCATCTGGTTCGGCGGCCTGCTGCAGTTCGGCGGCCTGGCCATCATGCCCTTTGCCCTGCTCATCTCGTCCGGTGACACCACCAACTCCGTCTGGATTGGCCACATCGCCGCCATGGTCGCCTTCCTGCTGGTCGGCGCGGGCGTGCACACCACCCAGACGGCGGGCCTGGCCCTGGCCACCGACCTGGCCCCCGAACACGCCCGCCCGCGGGTCGTGGCCCTGCTCTATGTGATGCTGCTGGTCGGCATGCTGATCAGCGCCCTGATCATCGGCGGCCTGCTGGCGGACTTCCACCCGCTGCGCCTGATCGGCGTCATCCAGGGGGCCGCCCTCGTCGCGATCGCCCTCAATGTGATCGCCCTCTGGAAGCAGGAACCGCAGAACCTGGCCCTGACCTCTCCGTCCAACCCGCGCCCGCCCTTCGCCGAGGCCTGGCGCGAGTTCACCCTGGGCGGACGTCCGGCGCGGCTACTGGTCGCCGTGGGCCTGGGGGCCGCCGCCTTCGCCATGCAGGACGTGCTGCTGGAACCCTATGGCGCGGAGATCCTGGGCATGTCGGTGGGCGCCACCACCGCCCTTACGGCCTCCTGGGCAGCGGGCACCCTCGCCGGGCTCGGTCTGACGGCGCGCACCCTCGGCCGGGGCGGAGAGCCGCACCGCCTCGCGGCCCACGGCCTGCTGTGGGGCGTCGTCGCCTTCGTCGCCGTCATCTGCGCGGGCCCCTTCAGGTCGACCGTCCTTTTCTGGGTCGGCGCCTTCGGCATTGGCCTCGGTGGGGGGATGTTCTCGGTCGGCGCCCTGACCGCCGCCATGGCCCTCGCCCGCAACAACTCCGGCCTGGCGCTGGGGGCCTGGGGCGCCGTCCAGGCCTCGGCCGTCGGCGTGGCGCTCCTGACCGGCGGCGCGCTGCGCGACGTCGTCTCCCACCTGTCCGCCTCCGGCTCCCTCGGCCCGGGCCTGACGGACCCGTCGATCGCCTATGGCGTGGTGTACCACACTGAGATTGCTTTGCTTTTCGCCGCCTTGATCGCCATCGGACCGCTGGCCCGCTACGCGCCCGCCCCGTCCCGCGATCCGGGCAACCCCAAGTTCGGCCTCGCCGATCTTCCCGCCTGATCCAGTCGCAAAGGACACAGACATGGACAGCTCCAGCACCACCCTCTTCAACAGTTTCGACGTCGCGGAACTGGCCCTCTGGATCTTCTGGCTCTTCTTCGCCGGGCTCATCTTCTACCTGCGTCGCGAGGACCGTCGCGAGGGCTATCCCCTCGAGGACGACACCACCGGCCGCCTCGAGCCCCTCGGCGGCCTGTTCTTCACGGCCCGGCCCAAGACCTTCCTGCTGCCGCACGGTCACGGCACGCGCACCGTGCCCAACTATGAGCGCGACACGCGGGTCCTGGCGGCGCGGCGCAGCGCGGCCACCGACGGATCGCCCATCGAGCCGACCGGCGACGCCCTGGTGGACGGCGTTGGCCCCGGCTCCTGGGCCGCCCGCCCCGACTATGCCGACCTGGCCCTCGACGGCCGGCCGCGCATCGTGCCGCTGTCGACCGCCCCGGACTTCCACCTGGCCAAGGAGGATCCCGATCCCCGCGGCTTCACCGTCATCGGCTGCGACGGCCAGCCGGCGGGCGTTGTGGACGACGTCTGGATCGACCGGTCCGAATACCTGCTGCGCTACCTTCAGGTCGGCGTCGGCCTGACCGGACGTCCGGCCCTGCTGCCGATGACCATGGCGGTCGTCGACGGCGGCCAGCGTCGCGTCCGGGTCCATGCCGTCACGGCCGAGCAGTTCCAGCGCGTGCCGCAGACCAGGTCCCCCGACCAGGTCACCCTGCTCGAGGAGGACAAGATCGTCGGCTACTATGGCGGCGGTCACCTGTACGCCACCCCGGATCGTCAGGAGCCCTGGCTGTGACTGCTCATGGACGCGAACACGGGCCCGAGCCCGTCCCCGGCCTGCCCGGACCCCTGCCTGAGGGTGAGCGGATCCTGTGGCAGGGTGCCCCCGACTGGCGGGTCCTGGCCCGCACGGCCCTGCACGTCCGCTGGATCGTCGGCTGGTTCGCCCTGCTGGCCGTCTGGCGGGTGGGTGCCGGTCTGACCGCCGGCAGTGCGCCCATGGTCATCGCCGGAGACGTGGCGGTGACCGCGCTGCTCGGCGCGGCCGCGGTCGGGCTTCTGTCCGGCTATGCCTGGCTGGTGGCCCGCACCACGATCTACACCCTGACGGACCGTCGCTTCGTGCTGCGCCATGGCGTGGCCCTGCAGAAGTCTTTCAACGTGCCCTACCGGCGCGTGGAGTCCGCAGGCCTCAAGCTGGACGGTGCCGGCTTCGGTGACATGCCGCTGCGGCTGACGCCCGAGAGCAAGATCGGCTGGCCGCATCTGTGGCCCCATGCCCGTCCCCTGCGCATCGTCCATCCCGAGCCGATGATGCGGGCGGTTCCGGACGCGGCCGCCGTGGCCGGGATCCTGACCCGCGCCTGGTCGGCCGAACTGGGCCTGGCGGCCCAGGCCGCCGAGGCCTCTCCGACGTCCACCCGTCCCGTCCGTGTGCCCGCCCGCCGCCGTCGCCCGGCCGGCGAACAGACCGCCGTCGCCTGAAGGAAGACCGCTGATGACCGCCCCTGCCCCGATCCGTGACCCGCATGCCATGCCCCAGGCGCCCCTGTTCGCTGCCGCGGGCCTGGCGCTGGCCTGCGTGCTGGGCGTGGGGGCGGTCAGTTCGGGTCTGATCGACCTGCCCGCCCCCGCCGAGCGCGCCGCCGCCGCCGCCCAGAGCCGCGACGTCCGCTTCGTCGATCTGGACGACGGCGGCGTGCGGGTGGTCCCCGCGGGTGCCGGCCGCGACGTCATCATCGCCCCGGGCGAGGGCGCCTTCATTCGCGGCCTGGCCCGCACCCTGACCCGCGATCGCCAGATGCGCGGTCTCGGCCCCGAGACGCCGTTCCGGCTGACCCGCTGGTCCGACGGCCGCCTGACCATGACCGACCTGGCCACAGGCAAGACCCTGGCCGTCGACGGCTTCGGCGCCGACAACCGCCAGGCCTTCGTCGATCTCCTCTCCGCCGGAGCCGCCTGATGTTCGCCCGCCCCCACCTGACGCCCTGCACGGTCGAGATCGAGCACACCCACGACCATTTCCATGCCCATGTCTCGCTGGACGGGGATCCGGACATCCACCCCGGCGACCGGGTGCGGGTGCACGGCGATCCCATCTCGTGCGCCTTCGGCCATGCCGTCACCGTGCGCCGCATGGCCAGCGTGCACCGCGCCGGCCTGCTGGAACGCATCTGGACCCGACTGACCTCCCGCCTGGAGCTCTATGAGCTCTATGAGGTCAGCTTCACCCCGAGGAGAAGCCTGTGACCGCCGTCGGCTTTGAAGACATCCAGCTCCCGCCGCCCGAAGTCGGCCTGCGCCGCCGCGTGGCGCCGACCGCGGCCGTCGAGGGGATCGACACCACCGGCATGGCCCGCACCGACACGGTGCTGAGCCCGCGCTTCTACACCACCGACTTCGCCGCCATGGACCGGATCGACGTCTCGCCGGTCCGGGCCGAGTGGGACGCCCTGATCGCCGAGATGACGGCCGATCCCAACAAGGACCATTTCAGGCGCACCGAGTCGTTCGAGGGCGTGATCGACGCCCTGCCGCCCGCCCTGCGCAAGGAGTTCATCGACTTCCTGGTCAGCTCGGTGACGTCCGAATTCTCGGGCTGTGTCCTCTATGCCGAGATCGCCAAGCGGGTTCAGAATCCCGACATCAAGGCCCTGTTCAAGCTGATGAGCCGCGACGAAAGCCGCCACGCCGGCTTCATCAACGAGACGCTGAAGGACGCCGGCATCGGCGTGGATCTGGGCTTTCTGACCAAGACGAAGAAGTACACCTTCTTCAAACCCAAGTTCATCTTCTACGCCGTCTACCTGTCGGAGAAGATCGGCTACGCCCGCTACATCGCCATCTATCGCCAGCTGGAGCGTCACCCGGAACTGCGGTTCCACCCGATCTTCAACTGGTTCAAGGAGTGGTGCAACGACGAGTTCCGCCACGGCGAGGCCTTCGCCCTGCTGATGCGCGCCGATCCGAAGCTGCTGCGCGGCGGCAATGTCTGGTGGGTGCGCTTCTTCCTGCTGTCGGTCTTCGCGACCATGTATGTGCGCGACCACACCCGTCCGGCCTTCCACGCCGCCCTCGGCGTCGACCCGACCGAATACGATCACGAGGTCTTCCGGATCACTTCGGAGATCAGCCGTCAGGTCTATCCGGTCGTGCTGAACACGGGACATGCCGACTTCCGGGCCGGCTTCGAGAAGCTGCGTCTGGCCGCCGAGGGCATCGCCGCCGCCGGCGCCCGCGGCGGGTTCTCCGGCGCGCTGGGCAGGGTCAAACACCTGGCCGCTGCAGCCTCGTCCCTGATCGCCATGTACTTCCTGCCCGTCGAGAAGAACCCCCTGCCCGACACCGTCCGCCTGTCCCCGGCCTGGTGACGCCGATGTCGCAGCCGGTCATGGGATTGATCGTCGCCGTCCTGGCCTGGTGGGCCTCGACGGGCGTCGTCCTGTGGCTGGTGCGCCGCCCCGAGCGGACCTTCGGCCCCGCCCTCGTCTGGGGAGCCGTGGTGGCCGTGGGGGCCCTGGTCGCCCTGGCCCTGGCCGCGCGCGACGACGGCATGGTGGGCGCCCTGGTCGGCTTCACCGCGGCCCTGATCGTCTGGGGCTGGCACGAACTGGCCTTCCTGACCGGCCGGCTGGCGGGCACCCCCGCGTCCCGGACCGCCCCGACCGACGCCGAGGGCTGGCCCCGGTTCAAGGCCGCCGCCGCGACCGTCATCCATCACGAGATCGCCCTGGCCCTCACCGGTCTGGTGGTCCTGGCCCTGACCTGGGGTGGATCGAACCCCACCGGGGCGCTGACCTTCCTGGTCCTGTTCGGCATGCGGCTGTCGACCAAGCTGAACATCTATCTGGGCGTGGCCAATCCGCCGCTGGCCTTCCTGCCCCGCTCGCTGGAGCATCTGCGCGTCTGGTTCCGCAAGCGGCGGTTCAACGCCCTCTTCCCCCTGTCCCTGCTGGCCTGCGTCGCCGCCACCGCCGCCCTGGCGTCCCACGCCATGGACCCGGCCACCGCCGGCGGCCTGGCCTTCGGCTTCGCCCTGACCGCCGGCCTCTCGGGCCTCGGCCTGATCGAACACGCCTTCCTGATGACGCCGTCCCCCGACCGGGCCCTGTGGGGCTGGGCGCTGGGCCGCGAGAGCAAGCCATGACCACGAACGACGACACCACTGCCGGAGGGGCCGCCATGTCGACCTACGACGCCTTCTTCACCGCCCAGCTGGATCAGCTGCGTGAGGAGGGCCACTACCGCGTCTTCGCCGAGCTGGAGCGCAAGGCCGGGTCCTTCCCGCGCGCCCGCCGTTACGAAGGCGGCGAGGCCGCGGTGCAGGAAGTCACCGTCTGGTGCTCCAACGACTATCTGGGCATGGGCCAGTCCCGGCCGGTGCTGGACGCCATGCATGCGGCGCTGGACGAGTGCGGCGCCGGCGCCGGCGGCACGCGCAACATCTCCGGCACCAACCACCACCACGTGCTTCTGGAACGCGAGCTGGCCGACCTGCACGGCAAGGAATCCGCCCTGCTGTTCACCTCGGGCTATGTCTCCAACTGGGCGGCCCTGTCGACCCTGGCGGCGCGCCTGCCCGACTGCGTGGTCCTGTCCGACGCCGGCAACCATGCCTCCATGATCGAGGGCATCCGCCACAGCCGCGCCGAGCGGCAGGTCTTCCGCCACAACGACCCCGAGGATCTGGACCGCCGCCTGTCCCGGCTCGACCCCGACCGCTGCAAGCTGGTGGCCTTCGAGAGCGTCTATTCGATGGACGGCGACATCTCGCCCATCGCCGAGATCTGCGAGGTCGCCGAAAAGCACAATGCCATGACCTATCTCGATGAGGTCCACGGCGTCGGCCTGTACGGCCCGCGCGGCGGCGGCGTGGCCGAACGCGAGGGCCTGATGGACCGGCTGACGGTCATCGAGGGCACCCTCGGCAAGGCCTATGGCGTCATGGGCGGCTATATCGCCGCGTCCAACGCCCTGTGCGACTTCGTCCGCAGCTTCGCCTCGGGCTTCATCTTCACCACGGCCCTGCCGCCGGCGATCGCGGCCGGCGCCTGCGCCTCCATCCGGCACCTCAAGGTCTCGGAGATGGAACGGGCCCGGCACCGGGAACGCGTCGCCAAGGTGCGCAGCCGCCTCAACTCGGCGGGCATCCCCATGCTGGACAACCCCAGCCACATCATCCCGGTGATGGTCGGCGATCCGAAGAAGTGCAAGCTGATCTCCGACTGGCTGCTGGACAACCACGGCATCTACGTCCAGCCGATCAACTATCCGACCGTGCCCAAGGGCACCGAGCGGCTGCGCCTGACGCCCTCGCCCGTCCATTCGGACGAGGACGTGGACCGTCTGGTCGACGCCCTGTCGGAGATCTGGGGCCACTGCGCCCTCGCCCGGACCTCCGTCGCCGCCTGAGGCCGGCCCTTTCACCGTTGGGCGAGGCGGATGGTCTTGCGCCGACTACGGCCGCGGCGTCGGACCCCTCGCCCGCTCATAGGCGTGGCCGAGCGACAGGATGCGGGCGTCCTCCCATTTGCCGCCGATGAAGCTCAGGCCCACGGGCATGCCCCGGTCCAGACCCATCGGGACGGTCAGGTGCGGATAGCCCGCCACGGCCGCCAGACGGCTGGCCGAGCCCTGCATCCGGTCCTCGTCGGCCGGGTCATTGGTCCAGGCGCGGGAGGTCGTCGGCGCGATCAGGGCCACCACGCGGTTCTCCGTCATCATCCGGTCGATCCCCTCCGGCCCGGCCATGCGCAAGGAGTCCGCCCGCGCCGCCACATACTCCGGATCGTCCAGTCCCCGGGTCGCTTCCGCGAGGACGAACAGCTCCTGGCCGAACAGCACCGTCTCGCGCGGTTCCGCCGCATTGAAGGCGATCACCTCGGCCAGGGTCCGCGTCTTCACCTGCGTCGGATCCGTCGAGGCCAGATACAGGTTCAGGTCGTGCTTCAGCTCGACCATCAGCACGGTGAACTCCAGCCGCCCGATGGTGGCCATGTCCGGCCCCTGCTCGATCTCCACCAGCACGGCGCCGGCGGCCTCCAGCACGGCCAGCGCCCGCGCGAACTCTGCCTGCGTCTCCGCTGAATAGGAGGGCAGCAGGAAGCGCATCACCCCGATCCGCGCACCCCGCAGCGACCCCGCGTCCAGCGCCGCGCGATAGTCCACCTTGCGCGCGTCGGCTTCCGCCGTGGCGGCGTCCAGCGGGTCGGTCCCGGCGATGACGGACAGGACGATCGCGGCGTCCTCCACCGTCCGCGTCATCGGCCCGGCGGTGTCCTGCGAATGGCTGATCGGCACGATGTGCGTCCGGCTGACCAGACCCACGGTCGGCTTGAAGCCGACGATCCCCGTCACCGAGGCCGGGCAGGTGATCGACCCGTCCGTCTCCGTCCCGATGGCCGCCGGCGCCAGCCCCGCCGCCACCGCCACCGCGCTGCCCGAGGACGAACCGCACGGCGTCCGCGCCGGGTCATAGGGATTGCGCGTCTGCCCGCCGACCGCGCTCCAGCCGCTGATCGACTGGGAGGAGCGGATGTTGGCCCACTCCGACAGATTGGTCTTGCCCAGGATCACCGCGCCCGCGTCGCGCAGCCGCGTCACGATCGGCGCGTCCCGGCCGGGGGCGTTGTTGGCCAGCGCCAGTGACCCGGCGGTGGTGGGCATGTCGGCGGTCTCGATGTTGTCCTTGAGCAGGATGGGCACGCCGGACAGGGTCTCCCCCCCGCCTGCGCGCGCGGCCTGCTCCAGCGCGTCGTCACTCAGTCGGAGGACGCTGTTGGGCGCGCGGTCCGGCATCCCCCGGTCCACGCGCGCGACCTCGGCCAGGGCCGTCGAGGTCACGGCCAGGCGGCGGTCGGAATCCGTGCCGAAGGACAGCACCTCAACAACCGTCAGCCCCGACGGCGCGGCGACGTCGTTCAGAAGCCGGGGCGCCTCGACGGGCGACGGCGCGGGCGGCACCGTCCGCGTCACCTCGACGCTGATGCAGCCGCCCAGCGTCAGGGCCAGCAGCCCGGCGGTGATCAATCCTGCGCGGCCGGCGACCTTGTGCCGATGGTCCGATCGAGGAAGTCCAGATAGGTCCGCCATTGGTGAAGCCCCCGCTCATTGCCCCGGATGCCGTGGCGCTGACCGGGATAGAGCATGGTCTCGAACGGGAGGCTCTTTTCCTGCAGCGCATTGAGCACGCGGGTGGTGTTTTCAAAGATCACATTGTCGTCGGCCATGCCGTGCATCAGCAGCAGCCGCCCGGTCATCAGCGGCAGCTGGTCCAGGATGTCGGAGGCGGCATAGCCCTCCGGATTGGCCTGGGGCGTCGACATGAACCGCTCGGTGTAGTGGGTGTCGTACAGGCTCCAGTCGGTCACCGGCGCGCCCGAGATGGCGGCGGCCAGCCCCATCTTCGGCTCGGTCAGCATGTGCAGGGTCATGAACCCGCCATAGCTCCAGCCCATGGCCGCGATCCGGGCGTCGTCGACGAAAGGCAGGGTCCGCAGATAGTCCGCCGCCAGCACCTGGTCGGCGATCTCCGGCTGGCCCATCGTCAGATACAGCGCCTGTTTGAACCGCGCCGAGCGATAGCCCTCGCCGCGGTTGTCCATGCGGAACACGACATAGCCGGCCTCGGTCAGCAGCTGGGTCGTCGCCGACGGCCAGGCGCGCCGCACCCCGCCGCCCGACGGGCCGCCATAGACCTGCATCACCACCGGATACGTCTTCGACGGATCGAAGCCCGGCGGCGTCGACATCTGCCAGTGCAGGGTCTCGCCGTCGCTCAGAAGCGTGCCGAACTCCGGGTCGCGCTGGCGGGCGTTGTACGGCCAGAAGGGATGGGTCTCGTCCAGCCGGTTCTCCTCGATCCAGGCCTGACGCTCGCCGTCGATGGAATACAGCGCCGACTGGGGCGGCGTGTTCGGGTCATTGTAATTGCCGACATAGGCCGTGCCCGTGCCGTTAACCGTCGCCGACCACCAGCCGCCGCGCGGCGTGATCTCGACCGGCCGGCCGGTTCGGCGATAGGAGGCGCCGAACAGCTGCTGCTCGATCGGATATTCCTTCCCGTCCCGCATGGAGGCGGTGAAGAAGACCCGGCCGGTCCGCTCATCCACGCCGTTCAGACCGGTGACGGCATAATCGCCCGAGGTGATCGCGCGGATGCGCCGCCCGTCCGGCCCGTGCAGATACAGGTGCCGCCAGCCACTGTCCTCGTTGGACCAGATGAAGTTCCCGTCCTTCAGCGCCCGGAAATCGTGCGTCAGCCCGACCCAGGCCTCTGACGTCTGGGTCGCGATGACCCGGCCCTGACCCGTCGTCGGATCGACCGCGATCAGGTCCAGCGTCTTCTGGTCCCGCGACTGGCGCTGGACGTACAGCGTCTTGCCGTCCGCCGACCAGTTGACCCGCGCCAGATAGACGTCCGGGTTCGGCCCCAGATCGACCTTGATCCGCTGCCCCGTGGTGCGGTCGTGGACATAGAGGTCGACCACGGCGTTCGGCCGCCCGGCGCGCGGATAGCGTTGCGCGATCACCGTCGCCCCGCCGCCCGAGATGTCGAGGCGCGGGATCACGTCGACGGTCGACTCATCCGTCCGCTGCAGGGCGATAAAGCGCTCGTCGGGGCTCCACCAGTAGCCGGTGTCGCGGTCCATCTCCTCCTGGGCGATGAACTCCGCCGTGGCCCAGGTGATCAGGCCCTCACCGTCGGTCGTTATGGCCTGCTCGGTGCCGGCCGCCAGGTCGTGGACCACCAGATCCTGGTCCCGCACCCACGACACATAGTTGCCGCGCGGCGAGACCTTGGCGTCGATCTCGTCGGCCTCGGTCTCCGTCAGGCGGCGCACCGTCCCGCCCTCGCGCGCGGCGAGGAAGATGTCGCCCTCCAGCGGCGCAAGGATGTAACGGCCCTGCTGGTCCCAGGAGTATTCCACCACCCCGCGGGCCGAGATGCGCATGCGCTCCCGCCGCGCGATCTCCGCCTCCGACAGTTCGCCGGCGTCCGGCACCAGGGCCCGGGCGTCGATCAGCTTGAACGGCGCACCGCCGTCCGTGGTCATGGCCCACAGGTCCTGGACGTTCACATCGTCCTCGCGCGACCGCAGAAAGGCGACCAGCTCCCCGTCCGGCGACAGGCTGACGCCCCGTGCCACGGGCCCGGCCAGCGACGGATTGGCGAAGACCCGCTCGGGGGTCAGGACCGCCGGATCCTGGGCCAGGGCCGGCACGGCGGTGACGAGGGACAGGGCGGAGGCGAGAAGGAGGGTGCGCATGGCCTTGACGCTAGAGACAGTTTCGCCCGGCGTCATCCCCCGGCGTCGCGACGACGCGCCGCAAGCCTTCCGCTGTCGCCCCGCTTCGCCTATGCAGCCCCCGATGACCGCCGCCCCGCTCAGCCCGGCCCCTGCCAAGGCCAGTCCGCACCTCACCCTGACGGTGACCTGGGTGAAGCGCTGGACCGACCAGCTGTTCAGCTTCGCCTGCGAGCGCCCCGAGGACTTCCGCTTTCGCTCGGGCGAATTCGTCATGATCGGTCTGCCGGGCGAGGACGGCGCAAAGCCGATCCTGCGCGCCTATTCCATCGCCAGCCCCTGCTGGGCCGAGGAGCTGGAGTTCCTGTCCATCGCCGTGCCCGACGGCCCCCTGACCTCGCGCCTGGTCAGGATCCAGCCCGGCGATCAGGTGCTGATGGGCAGGAAGCCGACCGGCACCCTGGTTCTGGACGCCCTGACCGGCGGCGAGCGGCTGTGGCTGATCGGCACGGGCACGGGCCTGGCCCCCTGGCTCAGCGTCGCCCGCGACCCGGACACCTACGCCCGCTTCGGCCGGGTCATCGTCTGCCACACGGTGCGCAACGTCGCCGACCTGGCCTACCGCGACTTCTTCACCGCGGGCATCCACGACGACCCCCTGATCGGCGACGAGGCCCGGGCCCAGCTGACCTACTATCCCACGGTGACGCGCGAGCCGTTCGACACGCCGGGCCGGATCACCGACCGCATCGTCTCCGGCGCCCTGTTCGCCGACCTGGGCCTGCCCGCAGGCTTCTCGCCCGAGCGGGACCGGGTCATGCTGTGCGGCTCCATGGCCATGATCAAGGACACCGCCGACCTGCTGGAAGGCTTCGGCCTGAAGGAAGGCTCCAACGCCGAGCCGGGCGACTATGTGCTGGAGCGCGCCTTTGTCGGGTGAGGTGAAGCTGGACCCGCGCACCCCGCCCGAGGCCTGCGCCTCCATGGCCGAGGTGCGCCAGGGCGTCGACGCCCTCGATCGCGCCCTCGTCGTCCTGCTGGCCGAGCGCCAGCGCTACATGGACGCCGCCGCCCGCCTCAAGCCCAGCCGCGACGTGGTCCATGACGACGCGCGCATCGAGGATGTGGTGCAGAAGGTCCTGGCCGCCGCCGGCCCCGCCGGCCTGTCGCCCGCCATCGCGGAACCCGTCTGGCGACTGCTCATCGACCGCTGCATCGCCCACGAGTTCGAGACCTGGGACCGGACGCGCATCTGAGGCGGGATTGTGATAGGCTCCGCCCATGATCAAGCCCGAAGTCTCAATCTTCGATGCCCCCGATCTCGATGCGGAAGAGCGTGACGCCGACGAGGCGGAAGCTGACGTCCGGGCGGGCCGTGTCGTTCCTCATGCCGAGGTCGTGAAATGGCTTCGCACCTGGGGCACGCCCGATGCGGGTCCTCCGCCGAAGGCCTGGGGACTGGATGACTGAGGTCATCTGGTCGAGGAAGGCAATTCGACAGCTCAGGGGGATCGAGA
>CAMCIP010000034.1 GCA_945874855.1 Brevundimonas vancanneytii | reverse complement strand
GGCCGACGCCACGACGCTGACCGAAGCCGGCTATGTGGGTGAGGACGTCGAGAACATCATCCTGAAGCTGCTGCAGGCGTCCGACTACAACGTCGAGCGGGCCCAGCGCGGCATCGTCTACATCGACGAGATCGACAAGATTTCACGCACGTCGGACAACCCCTCGATCACCCGCGATGTGAGCGGGGAGGGCGTGCAGCAGGCCCTGCTGAAGATCATGGAGGGCACTGTCGCCTCCGTGCCCCCACAGGGCGGCCGCAAACACCCGCAGCAGGAGTTCCTGCAGGTCGACACCGCCAACATCCTGTTCATCGTCGGCGGGGCCTTCGCCGGGCTGGAAAAGGTCATCTCCGCGCGTGGCGCGGCGGCCTCCATCGGCTTCGGGGCCAAGGTGCGCGATCTGGACGAGCGCCGGACGGGCGACATCCTCAAGGGCGTCGAACCTGAAGACATGATGCGCTTCGGCCTGATCCCCGAGTTCATCGGCCGCCTGCCGATCCTGGCCACGCTTGAGGACCTGGACGAGGAGGCCCTGGTCAAGATCCTCACCGAGCCCAAGAACGCCCTCATCAAGCAGTACAAGCGTCTGTTCGAGATGGAGAATGTCGAACTGACCTTCACCGACGACGCCATGTCCGGCATCGCCCGCAAGGCCATCACCCGCAAGACGGGCGCGCGGGGCCTGCGCTCGATCATGGAGGGCATTCTGCTGGAGACCATGTTCGAGCTGCCGACCTTCGAAGGCGTCGAGGAGGTGGTGGTCAACGCCGAGGTCGTCGAGGGCCGGGCGCAGCCGCTGCTCATCTACTCTGACGTGGCCAAGAAGAAGGCCGACGGCGCGGCCTGATCCCCCGACCAGGGGGAATCGGACAAGGGGCGGTCCCGCGTGGGCCGCCCTTTTTCCTGCGCCCGTCGGGCCGGCGACCTGGTTGATGGAGCGGAGTGGTTGGCCGCCGGATGTGGACCGTCCGACGGCTGCGCTTGAACCTCGACGCGATGGGACCACATAGTCCTCAGAACGCCGTCGGAATCGACGGGCGGGCGGCCGGTCCGGGGCATGCGTCCCAGCGTCGGAAGCCCGCGGGCCGGAGATCCGCGAAGGCCCCTGGAAGTCTGCATCATGTCTGAGTTGAAAACCCTGCCCGTCCTGCCCCTGCGGGACATCGTTGTCTTCCCCCACATGGTCGTGCCTCTGTTCGTGGGTCGCGAGAAGTCCGTGCGCGCGCTGGACGAGATCATGAAGGGCGAGAAGCAGATCCTGCTGGCCACCCAGAAGAACAGCGTCGACGACGATCCGGCGGCCGATGCGATCCATCCGATCGGGGTGCTGGCCAATGTGCTGCAACTGCTGAAGCTGCCCGACGGCACGGTGAAGGTGCTGGTCGAGGGCAAGCGTCGCGCCCGGCTGCTGAATTTCTCCGACCAGTCCGAGTATTTTGAGGCCGAGGCCGAGACCGTGGAGGACGAGGTCACCGATCCAGCCAGGGCCGAGGCCCTGTCGCGTGCGGTGATTGAGCATTTCGAACACTATGTGAAGCTGAACAAGAAGGTGCCTCCGGAGGCCTTGAGCTCCATCCCGCAGATCAACGACGCGTCGCGTCTCGCGGACAGCGTGGCGGCCCATCTGTCGGTGAAGATCGCCGACAAGCAGGCCCTGCTGGAGACTTTTGACGTCGCGGCTCGACTGGAGGGGGTCTATGGCCTGATGGAGGGCGAGATCAGCGTCCTTCAGGTCGAAAAGAAGATCCGCAGTCGCGTCAAGCGGCAGATGGAGAAGACCCAGCGCGAATACTACCTTAACGAGCAGATGAAGGCGATCCAGCGCGAGCTTGGCGAGACCGACGACGCTCGCGACGAGGTCATGGAACTGGAGCGGCGGATCAAGAAGACCCGTCTCAGCAAGGAGGCGCGGACCAAGGCCGAGGCCGAGGTCAAGAAGCTTCGCAACATGAGTCCGATGTCGGCAGAGTCGACTGTGGTGCGCAACTACCTGGACTGGCTGCTGTCGATCCCCTGGGGCAAGGCCAAGACCCGCCCGATCGATCTCGACGTCGCCGAGGCCATCCTTGAGGAGGACCACTATGGCCTTGAGAAGGTCAAGGAGCGGATCATCGAGTACCTGGCCGTCCAGGCCCGGACCAACAGCCTGAAGGGGCCGATCCTCTGTCTCGTGGGGCCTCCGGGCGTCGGCAAGACGTCGCTGGCCAAGTCGATCGCCAAGGCCACGGGCCGGGAGTACGTCCGCATGTCGCGGGGCGGCGTGCGCGACGAGGCCGAGATCCGGGGGCACCGTCGGACTTACATCGGTTCGATGCCGGGCAAGATCATCCAGTCGATGAAGAAGGCCAAGACGACCAATGCCTTCATCCTGCTGGACGAGATCGACAAGCTGGGGGCCGACTGGCGCGGCGATCCGTCCTCAGCCCTGCTCGAGGTGCTGGACCCGGCCCAGAACAATGCGTTCGGGGACCACTATCTGGAGGTGGACTACGACCTGTCGAACGTCATGTTCGTGACCACGGCCAACAGCCTCAACATGCCCCAGCCCTTGATGGACCGGATGGAGATCATCCGGGTGTCGGGTTACACCGAGGACGAGAAGGTCGAGATCGCAAAGCGCCACGTGCTGCCGAAGGTCACCAAGGACAACGGCCTTACCGCCGCGGAGCTGGTGGTGCCTGACGACACCATCCGCGATCTGATCCGCTACTATACGCGGGAGGCCGGGGTGCGCTCGCTGGAGCGCGCATTGGGCGGACTGGCACGCAAGGCCGTTCGCGAGATGGCCAAGGAGAAGACCGTGTCGATCACGGTCGATGCCGAAAAGCTGGCGCTCTATGCGGGCGTCCAGAAGTACCGCTTCGGCGAGACGGATGAGGAGGATCAGGTCGGCATCGTCACCGGCCTGGCGTGGACCGAGTTCGGCGGTGAAATCCTGACGATCGAAGCGATCAAGATGCCGGGTCGCGGCCGCATGACCGTGACCGGCAATCTGAAGGAGGTCATGAAGGAGTCCATCTCGGCCGCCGCCTCCTACGTCCGGGCGCGGTCGCTGAACATCGGGGTCAAGCCGCCGGTCTTCGAGAAGACCGACATCCACGTCCACGTGCCGGACGGCGCCACGCCCAAGGACGGGCCGTCCGCCGGCGTCGCCATGACGGTGGCCATGGTCTCGGTCCTGACCGGCGTACCCATCCGCAAGGACATCGCCATGACAGGCGAGATCACCCTGCGCGGGCGCGTCACTGCCATCGGCGGGCTCAAGGAGAAGCTGCTGGCGGCGCTGCGCAGTGGCATCAAGACGGTGCTGATCCCCCAGGAGAACGCCAAGGACCTCGCCGACGTGCCCGACAATGTGAAGGGAGCCCTGGAGATCGTGCCGATCTCGACGGCGGATGAGGCGCTGAAATGGGCTCTCACCGGGTCCCTGACGGCGGTCGAATGGGACGAGGCGTCGGATCCCTTGCCCGCGACCGCCGTGGGGACGGATCCGGCCACGGTCACGGTCAGCCACTGATCGAACGGGAGGCGGGCGGGGCTTGCCGAGCCCGCCTCAACGGGCAAAGAGCAGGCACGGACAGGGCGGCTAGCTCAGCTGGTCAGAGCACCTCGTTTACACCGAGGGGGTCGGGGGTTCGAACCCCTCGCCGCCCACCAGCGTACCAGCCAGGGAAAAGGGCCGCCGGATCGCTCTGGCGGCCCTTTCTCTTGCAGTGGTTCCTGGGTCAGAAGCGGAAGCTGGCGCGTAGCAGGAACATATAGCGGATGTAGTCATCGATCATTTCGGCGTCGGCACTGACGGTCAGCATGCCCAGTTCGTTGCCGACATTGAGCCGCAGGCCCAGGATCGGACCGCCGCCCTCGATCGTGCCCGGATCCAGCATGAAGTCCGGCCCGCCGCTGACGAACCGTCCCGTGGTGACGCCGGGATCGACCGAGATGTTCTGACGCCAGCCGATACGCAGCTCCGGCCGCAGCCAGTCACCGTCGCCAAGTCCCATCGACACGTTCATCGCCGCCGTCGCGGAGAACAGATGCCCCTCACGTTCGTCCAGTTCCAGATCGAAGGCGTCGCCGCCGCCGCTTTCCACGTGGGCGTCTTCGCTCAGCAGGAAGTATTCGGCATAGACCTCGGGCCGGATGGAGAACCGCCCGAGTTTCCGCTCGTACGAGGCTCCGCCCGCGGCGGACAGCGAATAGCCGTTCCAGCTGGAGGTGTTGGTCAGGTTCAGGCCCGACCCCACGAGGCGACGCGTGGAATCGAAGCTGGCATAGCCGCCCGCGGCCCGGGCCCAGGTGGTCCAGTACTGGCCCTGCGCCCGCCAATAGATCCCGAGTTCCAGCAGATTGGCGGAAACGACCTCTTCGGCCTCCGATTCGGGATCCTCGAGGTCCGAAGAGGTGAAGGCGAGGCTCACGCCCAGACCGCCGTAGTCGGTCCCGACCTCGAACCCGCCGGCCACCCCGAAGCCTTCCGATCGGAACCCCTGGGAAGCCGTCTTGTCCTTGTCTGCGTAGAAGGTGATCTCCTGCAGCCACGCGCTGGCCTCGCCCGGTGCGGCTGAGGCGTTGCGGCCGATCAGGGCGCGGGTGACGGCATCCAGGCCGCCGGCCAGGGAAAGAAGCGGTCCACCGGAATGTTCCGGCAGCATCTGCTCATAGAGGTTGGCGAAGCCGTCGCGCCCGGTCTGGGAGATGAAGGCGTCAAGCACGGCCGCGTCCCGGTCGAGCGCGTCGTAGAAGGAGTCGAAAAGTCCCGCTTCAGACTGGATCAGACCCGCTTCCGCGGCGGTCCGCCGCCGGACGTCCACGAACACCTGGCCAGTCGCCGCATTGGAGCCCGCATCGACGCGGAACAGATAGGGCGAGTTGTCTTCCGTCGCGTCGAAGTCGACGGCTCCAAGCGTGAGTGTGCCGGCGTTGATGATGGTGAAGCGCTGCGGCGCATCGATCAGCGAGGCGAACCGGACGCCCAACTGTGATCCCGTCGCGAGGCTGGCCGCGCCGGCCACATTGTAACCGCCCGCCTGGCCGGTCGTGCCGTCCAGAGTGACGATCAGCCGCCCGTCGGCCCCGAGGGCGAAGCTGCTGACGTTGAGGGTGGACGTCTGCCGGCCGTCCAGGGTGCCGTTCTGCACATCGATCGACAGCTGCCCGTCGGAGTCGGAAAGGCGGCCTGCGACGGTCGCGCCGCCCGTGATCGTCAGGCGATCGGCGCCGACCCCGAAATCGACGTCGCCGAAGATTGAGCCATTGCGAACGTCAAGAACGTCCGATCCCGACCCGAAGCGGATGGCACCGAAGACTGACGGTTCCGAGGCGTCCGGCACGCCGTCGCCGTCAGCATCCGGCGTGGTGGAGTCGGCCGCCGGATCAGCGGGGTCTTCGTCCTGAATGAAGGTCACGCCCGTGGTGTTGGCGCTCAGGTCGAACGCAACGGCCGATCCGGTGAGCGGATCACGGTCGGCATTGGGATTCAGGTTGGCCTCGACGATCCCCATATTGGTGACCCGGGACAGCGTGCCGCTCTGATCGAACACGCCCCTGACCGTGGCAGTTCCCCCCCCGCTGGTCGCGAGGAGCGAACCGCGATTGGTGAACTCGGGCACATTGGCACCTGCACCGATCAGGACGCCGGTGACCGTGCCACCGGACTCGCTGGCACTGGCGGCCGTGATGAAGCCCGTGTTGGTCAGCCGGGGCGTGGTCACGCCGGCTCCGAAGGAAATGGCGGTCGCGCCGGCTTCATAGGCGAGCACGGACACGGGGCCGGCCGTCAGAACGCCGCCCTGGATTTCCACGGCCTGCCCGCCGGTCACCCCGAAACGGATCGCCTGCGCCGAGACGCCGTCGAGGATGCCCTGGGCCGTCACCGTGCCACGGTTGATGAAGCCGTAGTTCAGGTCCCCCGTCCCGACAGGCCCGAGGGTCACCGTCTGGGTGGTGGAGCCGACCGAGATGGCCGGAGCCTCGCCGAAGACCAGGACGGACGACGCTGTTTCCTCGCTGTCGGTCACCCCGTCGCCATCGTCGTCGGTACTGTTGGCATTCGACTCGGTGGGCAGGATGTCGAACAACACGCCTCCCGCCACATTGCCGGCAATCACCACCGTGGGGCCACCCTGCAGACGATCGTCAGCGTCGATGTCCTCGATGATGTCGTCGGCCGGGCGTGAGGTGTAGCGGTAACCCGTGGCCTGGATCTGTCCCTGGAAGATCAGACGCCCGGTCACATTGCCGTCGAAGCGGACCGCCGAGGCTCCCTCTCCGGTCGCATTGATCGAGCCGCCGATCCAGGCGTCTCCATTCAGGATTCCGGCACTTCGAATGGCGACGCTGCGGTCCCCGAGGACGCGAACCTCCGCCTGGGACGAGAACCGTCCCATCAGGCCGGCGTCGATCGAGATGCCGAACGAGTCATTGCCCTCGACCTGAAGGAAGGCAGACCTGCTGAGCAGAAGGTTTCCGGTGACGGGGCCGGCCAGACGGACGCCGTAACGGCCCGACCCGGTCGCCCAGGGGCCGTCCACGTCGAGATCATTGTCAGGATTCGGATACTCCCCGAGCGAGTCCGTGACTGTGATCCGGTCGTTGATCGTGATGGTCGTCGACACGCCTGCGTTCACCAGCAATGCGGTCGCGCCGTCCGCGGCATTGCCCATGTTGATCCCCCCGCCGGTCGACAGGGTGAAGGTGTTGTTCGAATCGACGGTGACCGCCGTGCCGGTCGACAGATTGATCGCGCCGCCCGAGGCGATTTCGATGTTGGCAGGCCCCGAGCCGGCCGGGTTCGAGGTGACGATCGGCGTCGTGCGCGCCGTGTTGATGACGACCTGGGCCTGAACGCCCGTCGCCAGCAGAAGGGGCGCGAGCGCGGCCGCGGTCGCATAGAGAAGACGCATAACCGGAACTACCCCTCGGATGACGCACGAGACGACTGTCGGGGGCGTTTAGCAGCCCCATCGAACGTTTGTCCCAAGTTTCCCGAATTTGAGGCGAATGCAAGGCGTCATGACCGGGGGAGACTTGTGGTGGACGATCTCGATGTGATATCACTTCGCTGTCAACACGGGGAACCCAATGACCGAAATCCGCAGCCGCTCCGTCGAACGATCCACCCAGTCCGCGGCCGGGATACCCATCCTGTTGCTCAGCATCGCACTGCTTGTCGGGGGGTTCGCCCTGGTGGCCCAGAACACCGAATATTGGCTGAACGTGGCCGGCGGCATTTCCGCGGCGACCGTCGGCCTTTTCCTGATGTGCGGCTTCTATGCCATCCAGCCCAATGAGGCGATGGCCATCCTGCTGTTCGGCGACTACCGCGGCACTGACCGGACGACGGGCCTGCGCTGGGTCCTGCCCTGGTACAGCCGCAAGAAAATCAGCCTGCGGGCCCGGAACCTGACCAGCGACAAGCTGAAGGTGAACGACAAGCGGGGAAGCCCGATCGAGATCGCCGCAAACGTGGTGTGGCGGGTCGAGGACTCGGCCCAGGCGCTGTTCGACGTCGATGACTATCAGGCGTTCGTGAACATCCAGGTGGACACGGCGCTCCGGGACATCGCCTCCCACTATGCCTACGACCACGGCGACGAGACCGACGAGCCGGAGCTGACCCTGCGGGCTGACGCCGAGGACGTCGCCGGCCGGCTGCGGGAGGAGTTGGTCCGTCGGGTGGCGGTCGCGGGCGTGGCGGTAGACGAGGCGCGCCTGGCCCACCTGGCCTATGCGCCCGAGATCGCCGGCGCCATGTTGAAGCGTCAACAGGCCGAGGCCGTCCTGTCTGCCCGGCGGCTCATCGTGAAGGGCGCAGTCGGCATGGTGGAAAGCGCTTTGGCCGACCTCAATGAGCGCGGCGTGGTCGAACTGGACGAGGACCGCAAGGCGGCCATGGTCTCCAACCTGCTGGTGGTGCTCTGCGCCGACCGTGAGGCGCAGCCTGTGGTCAACACCGGCACCCTGTACGGCTGAGGCCGGGGTGGCCCGCGAGCGCAAGGCCTTCCTGATGCGCGTGTCCCCTGCGCTGCTCACGGCAGTGGAGCGGCTGGCGGCGGCCGAGCTGCGCTCGGTCAACGCCCAGGTCGAGGTGTTGCTTCGCGAGGCCCTTGTCCAGCGTGGCCACAAGGGCGGAGACGCACCGCGTCCGGATCAAGACGCTTGAGCTTGGCGGGCGCGGGCCGTATGGGCGCCGGATGATCAAGCGCACGCGCCTTCGCCGCAGTCGCCGCCGGATGATGCAGGGCGACGTGCCCGACGTCGGCGCCTTCGATCCCCCAAGCCTGCGCGGGCTGGAGGTCCAGGAGAGCGAACTCCGCCTCTTTCCCGGCCTTGACGAGGAAGTCACAGACACGCTCGCGGCGCTGAAGGCCGCCACGACCGATCCTCGGCCGCGACTGGTCGACACCACCATGCTGTTCGCGCCCCGCTCAGGCGGGGTCAAACGGTACCTGATGTCCAAGAAGACCTGGCTCGAGGCAGAGCGGCCCGGCGTCGCGCACAGCCTGATCGTGCCGGGCGCGCACCACGAGGTCGGTGACGACTGGGTGGTCAGGCTGCACGCGACCAAACTGCCTTTCGGGGACGGCTATCGCTGGCCACAGTCGGTGCGGAGGTGGGGCGCCTGGGTGGCCACGTTGAAGCCCGCCGTGATCGAGGCGGGCGACCCCTATACGCCGGGGCAGGGCGCGCTTGAGGCGGGCCAGAGAGCGGGATGCCCCGTGATCGGCTTCTGTCATTCCGATCCTGCAGGTCTGGCAGCTCTGCATTTCGGAGAGTGGGCCAAGAAGCCGGTCGAAAAGCGCTGGGCTCGCCTGTTCGGCCAGTTCGACCGGGTGGTTTCGCCGAGCCGCTACATCGCCCGTCGGCTGGAGGAGGCGGGTGTGCGCGATATCGTCATCCAGCCTCTGGGCGTGGAGGTCGAAACCTTTCGTCCGGATCGTCGCGACCGCGACTGGCTGCTGGCCAAGCTGGGACTTCCGTCCTCGGCGCGCCTGCTGTGCTTTGCTGGCCGGCCGGCGCGCGAGAAGAATATCGACGTCCTCATTGAGGCAGTTCAGCGGCTGGGCTCCCCCTACTATCTGGTCCTGGTCGGGGCCGGTGCGGGCCTGCCGGCCGAGGATCGCGTGATTGCAATGCCCTATGAGGCGAATCCGAAGGCGGTGGCGAGGATCATCGCCTCCTGCGACGCCTTCGTTCATGCCAATGACAAGGAGCCGTTCGGCCTGATCGTGCTGGAGGCGATGGCCTGTGGCCGGCCCATCGTTGGCGTCGACGCGGGCGGCGTGGCGGAGACCGTCGATGCGACCGTGGGCCAGTTGGCGCGCGCCGCCGAGCCCGCTGCCTATGCCGAGGCGGTGACGGCACTTTTTGCGCGGGACGTGGAGGCTCTGGGTGCCGCGGCCCGGGCCCGGGCGGTCGACCGCTTTTCGTGGGGGCGGGTGTTTGAGGGCCTTTGCGGCGTCTACGGCGATGTCAGCGGCCGGCCTGAGTTCACTGAGCGCAGGAGCCCGGTGCCGTGACCCGGTGCCGGACGACCCTGACCCTTGTCGCAGCCACATGGGCTCTGGCCTGTGCCGCCTCGGCACAGACGGTTGTGTTGGTGCGTCATGCGGAAAAGGCCGACGGTTCGCGGGACCCCGTGCTGTCGCAGGCAGGCACCGCTCGCGCGGAAGCCTTGGCGGCCGTCTTCGGACAGCAGGGGCCCGACGTCGTCCTGGTCAGTCCGCTGCTCCGGACCGGCCTGACGGCGGCACCGACCGTGGGGGTTTTCGGGGCCCGGAGTCGCGCCATCTCGCTGGAGGAGGGCGTTGACGTCCACGTTGCCGACCTGGTGGCCGACCTCCGCGGGCAGCCCGCCGATTCCCTGATCCTTGTGGTGGGGCACAGCAACACCATTCCGCTGATCGCCAGGGCCCTTGGCGTCGAGGCGGCGGACATGCCGGACTGCGAATATGACCGACTGATCCGGATCGACCTGAACGCCATGCAGCCGGTTGCGTCCGTGACCCGCTACGGCGCGGCATCCGGGTGCTGACCCGCCAGCGGCGACAGATGTCCTGAAACCTGGGGGATGGGCGGCGGCGCGCCATTCCGACTTTCGTCAGGAATGGCGCGAGTGACGGGGCTCGAACCCGCGACCTCCGGCGTGACAGGCCGGCACTCTAACCAACTGAGCTACACCCGCACATCCCGGCCGCAGGGCGGTGCCCCGCGGCGAGGGGCGTCGTTTAGGCAAGCCCCGGGCCCGCGTCAAGCGCGATGCTCGGCCGTTCAACGCGCCGGCGTCGGCGCGCCCGACACGGAAGCTGCCGGGCCCTCGACGAGCGGCGGCGGCTCATAGTGAACCCCGACACCCGGTCCAAGCGGAAGATCCAGCGCCACCCACGCCCCGACCATAGCCAGGCCCGCGATCAGGAAGACGCCGGCGTAGGGCAGCATGGTGGACATCAGGCTGCCCAGACCGAACTTCGGATCCCAACGCTGGGCGAAGGTCAGGATCAGCGGGAAGTAGCTCATCAGCGGCGTGGCGATGTTGGTGACCGAGTCGCCCATGCGATAGGCGGCGGTGGTCATCTCCGGGCTGATACCCAGCAGCATGAACATCGGGACCACGATGGGGGCCAGCGCCGACCACTTGGCCGAGGCCGAGCCGATGAACAGGTCGAAGAAGCACGACACCAGAACGACCGCGACCAGCAGGTAGGGAGCGGGCAGGGCGAGCGTCTTCAGATATTCGGCGCCGCTGACCGCGAGGATCGGGCCCAGTCCAGACCAGTTGAACATGGCGACGAAGTGGGCGGCGAAGAAGGCGAGCACGATATAGGGTGCCATCTGGGCGATGCCGTCGCGCATCATGACCACGAGATCGCGGTGGCTCTTCACCGTGCCGGAGCCCACGCCATAGGCCGCACCCGCCATGAAGAACAGGATGGCAAAGAAGGCGACGAGCGACTGATAAAGCGGGTTGAACCGCTGATTCACGTCCGCTTCCGGATTGATGAAGGGAGAGCCGGGCAGGACGAGAATCGCCGCCCAGAGCAGGATCATCGCCAGCAGGGTGAGTCCCGCGAAGCCGAGGCCGCGCTTTTCGGCGGGCGACAGCGGCGTCTTCTCTTCGGCCTTGGGCCCTTCCGTCATGATCGGCGAGCGACCCCGCAGTCGCGGCTCGATGACGACGTCGGTCAGGAACCAGATGATCGGGGTGAAGACCACGACCATGCCGATGGAGAAGAACCAGTTGCCGGCGATGGTGACGGTGTAGTTGGGGTCGATCAACTGCGCCGCCGGCTCGGTGATGCCAAGGATCAGGGCGTCGGAGGCTCCCGGAAACAGATTTCCGGCGAAGCCCCCGGACACGGCCGCGAAACCGGCCGCAAGACCCGCCAGCGGATGCCGTCCCGCCGCGGCGAAAATCACGGCGGCCAGGGGGATCACCACCACATAGGCGGCGTCGGACGCATGGTGCGACACCATGCCGGTCACGGCGACGACGGGCGTCAGGATGAAGCGCGGGGCGTTCAGCAGCATGCCCCGGAATGCCGTCGTGAACAGTCCGGCCCGTTCAGCCACCGCCGCGCCGTAGACCACCGTCAGCACGATGCCCAACGGCGGAAAGGCCGCGAGCGTCTTCGGCATGTCGATGATGAGCTTTTCGAGGTTCTCAGGTGCCAGAAGGCTCTTGGCCTTCAGCACGTCGCCGGTCACCGGATTGACGCTTTCCCAGCCCAGCCCCGCGCCAACCAGGCTGAGGACGATCAGCGCAAGGATGAACCAAAGGAACAGAAAGACGGGATCGGGCAGCTTGTTGCCGATCATCTCCACGCCATCCAGCACACGGGCGCCGAGCTTCATGAGGGGTCTCCGGTCAGGCGAGGGTGATTTCGTTCAAGGGAGACGGTCACAGCCGAAAGCGCAAGCCCGATGATGGAAGGCCTGCGAACCATTATCAATGCGAATCCGGAGCTCACAGGGGTTTGAACGGCGCGGCGCCAAGGTCTAGAAAGCCGCGATTCCGCCCTTCTCCCGTCCGGCGGACGAGGCCCCGCTCATGAACGCCTATCTGCTGGAATATCTGCCGGCCCTGATTTTCCTGGCCATTGGCGGGGTGCTGGGCCTGCTCTTCACCATCGCCGCCTTCGCCGTCGCGCCGAAGAACCCGGACTCTGAAAAATTGTCCGCCTATGAGTGCGGATTCAATGCGTTCGACGACGCCCGCATGAAGTTCGACGTGCGGTTCTATCTCGTGTCGATCCTCTTCATCATCTTCGACCTCGAGGTCGCCTTCCTCTTCCCCTGGGCTGTGTCGCTGTTCGACCTGTCGCACGGCGGCATGGTCTTCGCCTTCTGGTCGATGATGGTCTTCCTCGGCGTCCTCACGGTCGGCTTCATCTACGAGTGGAAGAAGGGGGCGCTGGAATGGGAGTGATCGTTCCCGGTGCCGCACTTCCGGCACCCAAGCCTTTCGGCCAGGCCATGCGGTCCTCGGTCGAGGGCTATGACCCGGCCCTGCACGACAAGTTTTTCGAGCAGGTCAACATGGAACTGGGCCAGCAGGGGTTTGTGACCGCCTCTCTGGACGACGTCATCACCTGGGCCCGTACCGGCTCGCTGATGTGGATGACGTTCGGGCTCGCCTGCTGCGCCGTGGAGATGATCCAGGCGTCGATGCCGCGCTATGATCTGGAACGCTTCGGCATGGCCCCGCGAGCCAGTCCGCGACAGTCGGACCTGATGATCGTGGCCGGCACCCTGACCAACAAGATGGCTCCCGCGCTCCGCCGCGTCTACGACCAGATGCCGGACCCGCGCTACGTCCTGTCGATGGGCAGCTGCGCCAATGGCGGCGGCTACTATCACTACAGCTACAGCGTCGTGCGCGGCTGCGACCGGATCGTGCCGGTCGACGTCTATGTGCCCGGCTGCCCCCCGACGGCAGAGGCCCTCGTGTACGGCCTCCTGCAGTTGCAGAAGAAGATCCGGCGCACCGGGACCATCGAGCGATGACCGCCCCGTCCATCATGGCGGCCGTCGAGGAGTCGCTGACCCCGCTGGGAGCGGAAATGGTGGCCGAGCTCGGCGTGGAGGCGCAGCTGGCCTTCGGCGAGCTGACGCTGATCGCCCCCCGCGCGCAGATCGTGCAGATCCTGACCGACCTGCGTGATCGCTTCGGCTTCCAGCAGTTGCTGGACGTGTGCGGGGCCGACTATCCGGACCGTCTGGAACGCTTTGAGGTCGTCTATCACCTGCTCAGCATGACCCGGAACGCGCGCGTGCGGGTCAAGCTGGTGACCGACGAGGCGCAGCCGGTGCCGAGCGCGATCCCCGTCTATCCGTCGGCCGGATGGTTCGAGCGCGAAGCGTTCGACATGTTCGGGATCCTGTTCTCGGACCATCCGGACCTGCGCCGCCTTCTGACCGACTATGGCTTCGAGGGCTACCCGCTGCGCAAGGACTTCCCCATGACCGGCCACGTGGAGGTGCGCTGGGATGAGGCGCAGCGGCGCGTGGTGCATGAGCCGGTTCGCCTGCAGCAGGAGTTCCGGCAGTTCGATTTCCTGTCCCCGTGGGAGGGAGCCGACTATCCGGCACCGGTCCTGCCCGGCGACGAGAAGGCGAAGGGATGACGTCGATGAACCGCGCCGCCATCCGCTCCGCCTCGTCCTTCTTTCTCGTGACCTTTTCGACCGCCTTTCTGTTCACCTTGGGCGCGCGCCTGACCGGCTGGTTCACACGCGCCCCCGAGGTCGCGCCGGCCCAGATGCAGGCATTGGGCGTGGCCATCATGATCGCCGTGGTCGCTCTTGCCGTCGGTGCCGGCATTCGGCGGCTGTCGGCGGGTGAACTCCAGAGTGCACTTCTGGGCGCCTCGGCCGTCCTGCTGTCGACGCCCCTCGCCATCGCCACCCTGACCGGCGACTGGCAGCTGTCCACCGCGGCCGTCTCGGGCATGGGCGTCCTGACCCTGGCGCTCGGCTGGGTCGTGGCCCTGACCCGCAAGGACCCCAACCAGGATCGGGATCTGACCGATGGCTGACGGCCACCCCCTCGCCACCGCGCCGCTCGGGACCGACGTCTTCGACGAGGACGGCCGTACCGCCCATGCGCGCGAGATGGACGATCGCAAATTCACGATCAATTTCGGACCGCAGCATCCGGCTGCGCACGGCGTGCTGCGCCTGGTCCTGGAACTGGACGGCGAGCTTGTGACCCGCGTCGATCCGCACATCGGCCTGCTGCACCGCGGCACCGAGAAGCTGATGGAGGCGCGCACCTACCTCCAGAACATCCCCTATCTGGACCGGCTGGACTACGTGTCGCCGATGAACCAGGAGCACGCCTTCTGCCTGGCCATCGAGCGGCTGCTGGGCGTGGAGGTCCCGTACCGGGCCCAGCTGATCAGGGTCCTGTACTCCGAGATCGGCCGTATTCTCAGCCACCTGCTGAACGTCACCACCCAGGCGCTGGACGTTGGGGCCCTGACGCCGCCGCTGTGGGGCTTCGAGCTGCGCGAGCAGCTGATGGTCTTCTATGAGCGGGCTAGCGGCGCTCGGCTG
>CAMCIP010000033.1 GCA_945874855.1 Brevundimonas vancanneytii | reverse complement strand
GAGACCTGGTGGGCGAGATCCATCTGGCCGGACATCGGCCGGACCCGATCCTCGGCGAGACCCTGCTGATCGATTCCCATGATGCGCCGGTAGATGATGCCGTCTGGGCGCTGTTCGTGCGTTTGATCGACCGAATTGGCCCGCGGCCTACCCTGATCGAGCGCGACGGCGCGGTTCCGGCCTTTGAGGCGCTGCTGGCGGAGCGTCGTCGCGCCGCCGCCCTCCTGTCGCATCCGGATCGGGCGCTGGCCGCATGACCGCCTTTCACACCGCCTTCCTGCAGGACCTGCAAACGCCGGGAACGGGCGGTCCCATGGACGTGTATCGCAATGGCGTGGCTCTGGCCGCGGTGCGGGCCCTGGCCGACAACTTCCCGACCATCGAGACCATGCTGGGCGAGGACGTCTTCGCCACAGTGGCGGCCGAGTTCGCGCGGCTCCACCCGCCCACCGACCCTGTGCTGGCCATCTACGGCGACGCCTTTCCGGCGTGGCTCCAGCAGTTCGCCCCGCTGGCGGAATGGCCCTGGCTGGGGCCGGTGGCGCGCCTCGACCGGGCCTGGACCGAGGCGCATCTCGCCGCCGATGCGCCGGTTCTGACGCCAGCGGATCTCCGCGACCTCGGACCGGCGCAGATGGCCTCGCCGCTGCGGCTGCATCCGTCGGTCCGGCCGTTCCAGTTCGACTGGAACGTTCCGTCGCTGTGGCTGGCGCATCGCGAGGCGGAGGGTGGCCACCTGAGCTGGGAGCCTCGGCTCGAGGCCTTCGCCATTCTGCGTCCCGGCGACGCCGTCGTCTGGCGACGCCTGACTCCGACGGAGCGGACTTTCCTGGCCGACTGCGCCCAGGGACGGGCTCTCGGCGTCGCCATGGCGGCGGCTCAGGGCCGCGCGCTGGCCGCCTCTGCTGTCGAGATGATCACCGGCCTGGTTCAGGCCGGCTTCTTCACCCCCTTCGAACCGGAGACCACCCGCGCATGAACGCCATCCGCACCCTTCACGGCAGCCTGACCCATGCCGTGCCCGAGGCCGCCCTGGCCCTTCTGCTCAGGCTCGGCATAGCCGCGCCCTTCCTGTTCTCGGCACGAACCAAGGTGGAGGGACTGCTGACCCTGACCGACACCACCTTCTACCTGTTCCAGGAGGAGTACCGGCTGCCGTTCCTGGCCCCCGTACCGGCAGCCTATCTGGCCACCTATGCGGAGCATCTGTTCCCGATCCTGATCATTCTGGGTCTGGCCACACGGCTGTCAGCCGCGGCCCTGCTGACCATGACCCTGGTGATCCAGCTGTTCGTCGTGCCAAGCGGCTGGCCGACCCATCTGCTGTGGGCCGGTCCGCTGGTCTATCTGATCGCCCGGGGCCCGGGTGCCTGGAGCGTTGACCGGGCGCTGCGGATCGATTGACGGCGCCCGTCAGCCTCGTCCCACCCGGACCACCACATCGTCCACCTGCACCCCGCCGCGCTCGACCACGAGGTTCTGATAGCTGCGCTGGCCGTCGATGGTCTGGCCGCCGACATCATAGGCCGTGACCTCGGTCGCATATTTGCGGCGGACGTACTGGGTCAGCTCGCCGGCGGTGATCATGTCGTCCCCGTCGGCATTGGCCTCGCCGCCCAGACCGGTACGGACGAAGTGGGACAGATAGCCCCCGGCCTGGAATTTGACCGCCACCTGGCTGGTCAGGTCCTCTTCGGAGCTGAACAGTCCGATGATGCCGGCGCGGCTGACCACATTGCGCGCGAACCCTCCGGAGAAGCAGCTGTCCAGCACGATCATGGACATGCGCGTGTTCACCGAGGCGAACATCTGGGCCATTTCGGCGTCGCTGATCTGGCCGTCGACCATGACGATGGTCTCGGTCATCCCGTCCAGCTCCACGGCGCTGGCCGCGCCCCGGACCTGGGAGCCGTGTCCGGAGTAGAAGAACAGGAAGATGTCGTTCGGCCCGGCCTGTGCCGCCACCTGGGCGAAGGCGGCCCGAACGCCGGCCACGGTGGCCCCGGCATCGGTCAGCACCACGCTGGCGGGGTTCAGCAGCCCGTCGCGGCGCAGGTCCTCGGCCAGTTTGATGGCGTCATCGGCCGTGTAGGCGAGGTTGGAGGCATAGCCGCCGTAGTCCGAGATTCCGACCATGACGGCAAAGACGCGGGGTCCGCCGGGCACGCTCGCCTGACGCGGCGTCCCGAGGCTGGGCCCGGCGGTCAGGCGATAGGGGCCGGTCATGCCGCTCTCGAACGAACTGACGGTCACGTCATAGACGCCGTCGGCGGGCAGGACGAAGTCGATGCGGCTGTTGGTGCCGTCCGGCCCGTCATCATTGTCAGCTTCGGCCCCGCCGGGACCGCGCAGGAACAGGGTCGTGTCGAAGGCGTCGCTCTCGGCCGTCAGGGCGATGCGGGCGCCCCGGCGTCCCGAGAACTGGAACCGGTCGGCATAGGCGCCGTCCAGGGTGCGATCACCGGGGGTCAGGACCCCGTCGCGCAGCACGCCATCATCGAAGGCGGCCAGAGCGGCGTCGGCCTGGGCCGTGACGGCGGCGTCAGACGGCCGGGCCGCTGACAGCGCATAGTCGCCGCGCTCGCCGGGCTCGAAGCTGGTGGCATAGACCTGATATTCGCCGTCGGCGGGCAGGGTCACGATGAGCCGGCTGTTGACCCCGTCCTCGCCGCTGTCGTCGTCGTCGTTGGTGGCGCTGAACGCGCCGGGGCCGGTCATGAACAGATAGGAGTCGAAGTCGGCGGAGCGCATGCGCAGTTCGATCTGCTCGCCGGCGCGCCCGCGCAGCGCATAGGAGGTCACGAACTCGCCGGATCGCAGGGTCGGCGCGCCGTCATCGAGGCGACCGCGGACGGTCTGGCCGAGGGTCAAGGTCGACGTCGTGGCCACGGCGACCGGCGCGGCCTGCTCCGCCCCGGCCTCGGCGAGCACGAGGGCATAGTCGCCGGTCTCATCGGGCTGATAGCTGGTGGTGAAAATCCGCACCTCGCCGTCGGCGGGCATGACGAACTCCAGCCGGCTGTTGACGCTGCCGCGACCGGACGCATCGTCGTCATTGTCGGCCTCGAGGCCTTCGCCCCGCACCAGCAGATAGGGGTCGAAGGCGGCGGAGTTGAGCCGCACGACATAGGTCTCGCCCGGGGTGCCGCGGAAGGTCCAACGGTCCACGAACTCGCCGGCGTTCAGCCGGTCGTCGCCCAGCGCCAACCGACCCTGGCCGGCCTGGCCGATGGCGATCTCGCCGCCGCCTTCCTGGCCGGAGGCAGGACCCGCGCCCTCGATCACGCTGATCAGATATTCGCCGTTCTCGCCCGGCTCGAAGGTGGTGGCGCTGATGCGGTACAAGCCGTCAGCGGGCAGGCGGACCGTCAACCGGGCGTTGGTCTCGCCCGAGGCGCGGTCGTCATTCCATTCCGACAAGCCTGCGGGGCCACGCAGCATCAGATAGGCGTCGACCTCGGTCGAGCTCATGTTGATGGTGACCTGCTGGCCGGCGCGACCGCGGAAGGTCCAGACGTCGACGTACTCGCCTGAATCCAGCGTCTGGTCGCCGTCCTGGAGCCTTCCCGCGGCCTCGCCGCCGATCGGCAGCTGGCTCTGGGCCTGGGCCATGCCCGGCCCGACCAGGGCGGCCGCAGCCAAGGCCAGACCCGCCAGGATTCCCTGCATAGACGTTCGCATGCCGCGTTCCCCCCAGATCAGCGGAACAACGCTACTCCCGTGAAGAGGCCTTTGGAAAGCCGACGGAACCTGACGTCCCTTGCCAAGGGCGCGGACACCGCGTTCAAGGCGAAGGCAAGCTTGAGGGGCTGACGCCGAATGTTCACCACGCTCAACGCCCAGGCCCTGGCGGGCATTGTGGCCGTGATCGCCATCTGCTGGCTGCTGTCCGAGAACAAGCGCCGGTTCCCCTGGCGACTGGCGATCGGCGCCGTGGCGGTGCAGGCGGCATTGGTGCTGGCCCTCTTCGCCATTCCCGGTTCGCAGGCCGTGCTGGCGGCCATCACCGGCGCGGTCGATGGTCTGGCGCGGGCCACCAATGAGGGGGCAAAGTTCGTGTTCGGCTATCTGGCCGGCGGCGATCAGCCCTTTTCGGTGGCGAACCAGGGCGCGATGTTCACCTTCGCCTTTCAGGTCCTGCCGCTGATCCTCGTGATCTCGGCCCTCTCGGCCCTCCTCTGGCACTGGAAGATCCTGAAGTGGATCACCTATGGCTTCGGCCTGTTGTTCCAGCGGACGCTGGGCCTCGGCGGGGCCTCGGCCCTGGCGGTGGCGGCCAATGTGTTCCTCGGCATGATCGAGAGCCCGATCGTGATCCGCGCCTATCTGGACAAGCTGACCCGGTCCGAGATCTTCCTGATGATGGTGGTCGGCCTGGCGACGGTCGCGGGATCGACCATGGTCGCCTATGCCGCCATCCTGGCGCCTGTCCTGCCCAATGCGGCGGGGCATGTGCTGGTGGCCTCGATCGTGTCGGCTCCGGCGGGCGTGCTGCTGGCCCGGGTCATGATCCCCGAGAAGCCCGGCGAGGGCGGCGAGGTGGCCGACTACCGCTCGGCCCTGAAGTACGACTCGGCGATCGACGCCATCGTGAAGGGCACGTCGGACGGCCTGATGGTGGTGCTGAACATCTCGGCGGTCCTGATCGTGTTCGTGGCCCTGGTGGCCCTGGTCAACATCATGGTCGGCGGGCTGTGGCTGTTTGACGGGCCGGTCTCCGTTGAGCGGGTGCTGGGCTGGGCCTTCATGCCGGTGGCCTGGCTGACCGGGGTGGAGTGGTCGGAGGCGGGGGTCGCCGGACGCCTGCTCGGGGTCAAGCTGACGCTGACGGAGTTCGTGGCCTTCATCCAGCTGGGCCAGGTCCCGCCCGAGGCCATGAGCGAGCGCACGCGCATGCTGATGACCTATGCCCTGTGCGGCTTCGCCAACATCGGATCAGTCGGCATCACGGTCACGGGCCTGTCCGTGCTGATCCCCGAGCGCCGCCAGGAGGTGCTGGGCATGGTCTGGAAGGCTTTGGCGGCCGGCTTTCTGGCCACGGTCATGACCGCCGCCGTGGTCGGGGCCTTGCCGATGTCGGTGTTTGGCCAGTAGAGTTTCCAAACGAAACGCTCGGAGACCGGCCATGAAACTCTATGACAGCCATCGCGCGCCCAATCCGCGGCGCGTTCGCTGGGTCATGGCGGAGAAGGGCATCGAGGACGTCGAGATCGTGCCCGTGGACATCCTGACCGGCGAGCACAAGACCGCCGAATACCGCACCCGCGTCGGCGTGCCCCATGTCCCGGCGCTGGAGCTGGACGACGGCACGACCATTTCGGAATCGGTGGCCATCTGCCGCTATCTGGAGGCGCTTTATCCGGAGCCCAACCTGTTCGGCCGCGATGCGCGCGAACAGGCGGTGGTGGAGATGTGGACCCGGCGGTGCGAGTTCTACCTGGCCAATCCGATCATGCTGAACGTCCGCCACACCCATCCGGCGCTGGCGGCGCTGGAGGCTGTGCAGCTGCCCCAGCTGGCGGAGTACAACCGGGCCGCGGCCGAGAAATTCATGAAGACCCTGGACCGGCGCCTGGCCGAGCATGAGTTCATCGCCCTGGACCGTTTCACCATCGCCGACGTGGTCAGCGTGGTCGGGCTGGATTTCGCGCGTCTGATCAAATACCGCCCCCCGGCCGAGTTCGTGCACCTGGCCCGCTGGCTTGAGGCCTGCAAGGCACGCCCCGCGGCCCAGGCGGGCGTGTGACGGGATTGAGGTTGATCCTTCCGGAATAGCGGGCTTCTCTGTCGGTGAGGCGACCGTCGGGGGATGGCATGCGGCTGGTGGTTCAAGTGCTCGGGGTCGTCCTGGGCGTCTTCTTCCTGTTGGGAATCATGGCGACGGTGGGCGTGTTCCTCGCCTTCCTCGTCTATCTTTATCCGGCCTTTCCATGGGCCTTACGGCTGTTGATGGTCGCCGAGGCGGCCTATGTCGCCTGCATTCTCGTGGCTTCCGTGGGCTGGCTCATCAGCTCGGACGTTCGCCGCGACCACCGCTGGATGCTGCTGGCCTGCTCCACGATGTTCGTAGTGATCTGGATGTACAACGGGCTGATGCTGCACCTGGCCGGCTCGTGGGGCATCGAGCTGGACTCCTTCTCGTCATGGGTTCTGGGCTTTGAACAGGCCTCGATCGACTGGACCCTCGGCATCGTCGGCATGGCTTTCGGCTATGCGGCGGGATTCTTCCGGGCCTTGATTGACGCCCTCGGCGGCGGCGACCTCCGCCTGCCCGACATCCCCAGCCTGCCGGACGTCCCCCCGGTCGACGTGGCCGGGCCAACGGCGCCGCCCCTCGGCGACGCGAACCTCGGACCCGTGATGAGCTGGGCGGTCGATTCAGTCTGGAGCCTGATCCTCGGGGTAATCAGCGGCGGCATCTGCCTCCTCCTGTTCCGTCGAGGGGCCTGACGACCCTGTCCTCAGGCCTGCTCCTGACCGGCGTCGCCCACCGGACGCTTCTCGAACTTCCGGATGACGCCCGAGTAGGTCATCAGCACGCGCTCGCCGGTCTGGATCTGGCCGCGGACGAAAATCAGGCTGCGGCCGGCGCGCACCACCTCGCCGGAGGCCTCGACCAGGTCGCCAACGTACGCGCCGTCGATGAAGGTGGAGTCCAGCTGCACGGTCACGCCCGAGGCGCCCTCCATCTCCTGATAGGCGGTCTGGAACAGGGCGATGTCGGCGAAGGTCATCAGACAGCCGCCGTGCATACGGTTGCCGGCGTTCATATGCTTGGGCTCGGCGCGGAAGGCGCAGCGCATGCGGCCGTCGGGATCGGGCCGGAAATAGAAGGGACCGACCACCTGATCGAAGGTGCCGTGCAGGTCATAGGTCTGCCAGCCGGCGAATTCGCCCTCGGTGACGGTGATCTTGGCGACCATGGCGGTCCCTTCTGCTGAGGCCGGGGCGAGCCGACGCGAAAAAGCGAGTCGATCGAGTCGATCGAGTCCAAAACGGTGAGGATCTCACCGAGCAAGAATTTGGGTGCACATCGTGCACATCAGGTCGCCGGGTCGACGGATGAACCCCCATTATAGGCGCGGTCGCGGGCGGCGCCGGGGCGAGCGCGCTTTTTTCTTTGGCGGCGATGCGGGATAGAGACGCCATGAGCGATCCGATCGAAGCCGAGATTTTCGACCTGCTGTCCCGCCGCGAGCCGGGCAAGAGCATCTGCCCCTCCGAAGTGGCCAAGGTCCTGTCGCCCGAGCAGTGGCAGCGGCAGATGGGCAAGGTACGCGCCACCGCCGTCGGCCTGGCGCGGCAAGGCCGGCTGGTGATCACCATGAAGGGCAAGCCGGTGAACCCCGACGCCTTCAAGGGCGTGATCCGGCTGAAGCTGCCGGAGGGTCCGCCAGGGTGAGGGCAGGCGCGGCCCTTTTCGCTATCCTCGCCCTTTCCGCCTGCGCGACGCCGCAGGTGCAGGCCCCGCTGACGCCGCCGGCCGGGTTCGCGGGTCCCGAGGTGGCGGCGGACGCCCTGGTGGTGCGGGACGGGGCGCGGCTGGCGATGCGGGTCTGGGCCCCGGTCGACCGGGTGCCCGACATGGTCTTCGTGGCGCTGCACGGCATGAATGACAGCTCGGCGGCGTGGCGTCTCGCGGGGCCCTGGTGGGCCGAGCAGGGCGTGGTCACCTATGCCTATGACCAGCGCGGCTTCGGCCGGTCGCCGGGCCGCGGCGTCTGGGGCGGCGCGCTGATGCTCGACGACCTGCGCGACGTCGTCGATCTGGTCCGGGCGCGCCATCCCGGCCTGCCGGTGGTGGTGATCGGAGAGAGTATGGGCGGGGCCGTGGCGATATCGGCCTTCGCCTCGGACGCCCCGCCCGCTGCCGACCGGCTGGTGCTGCTCGCTCCGGCGGTCTGGGGTTGGTCGAGCCAGAGTGCCCTGAACCGCGGCTCGCTCCGGGTCGCCGCGCGACTGATGGGTGCCCGGTCCGTCGAGCCGCCCCGCTGGGCCGTTGAGGGTCGGCTGGCGACCGACAATCTGATCGAACTGACCCGCAACGGGCGGGATCCCGGTTTCTTGGTCTCGACCCGGTTCGATGCCCTTCATGGCCTGGTCGATCTGATGGAGCGCGCCTCGCGGGACCTTGGGGCGACCGGCGTGCCGACGCTTCTGCTGTATGGTGCAGACGACGACATCATCGGCCAGGCTCCGATGCGACGGGCGCTGGAGCGCGCCGGCGACGGGCCGGGCCTGCGCACCGGATGGTACGCCGACGGCCGCCACATCCTGAACCGCGACCTGCAGGCGACGGTGGTCTTCGCTGACGTTCTGGCCTTTGCGCGCGATCCCGCGACGCCCTTGCCGTCCGGGGCGCCGCCCGTCCTGCCCCGGCTCCGCTCGCGGTGACGTGAGGTCATGCCGCTTGCCCCCGCCGGGCGGGGCGCGTATGGCGCGGCAACAAAAATACCCAGGAAAGGCTCGCACAGGGCATGACGCTGTTCGATTCCCCGTCTTTCGCGAACCACGAAGGCGTGCACGCCTTCATGGACGAACAGACCGGCCTCAAGGCCATTGTTGCGGTGCACTCCACCGCGCGCGGCCCCGCCGTGGGCGGCACGCGCATGTGGGCCTATGGCTCTGCCGCCGAGGCGCTGGAGGACGTTCTGCGTCTGTCCAGGGGGATGAGCTACAAGAACGCCGTGGCGGATCTGGAGATGGGCGGCGGCAAGTCGGTCATCATCGGCGACAGCCGGACCCAGAAGACCCCCGAGCTGTTCCGTGCCTTCGGCCGGGCCGTCAACCAGCTGGGCGGCAACTACTATGCGGCCGAGGATGTGGGCGTGTCGGTCGAGGACATCGCCGAGGCCCGCAAGGAGACCGAGTTCGTGGTGGGCCTGTCCGGCGGCAAGGCCGGCTCCGGCGACCCCAGCCCGGTCACCGCCGAGGGCGTCTACCGCGCCACCCTGCTGGCCGCGAAACGCCTGTGGAACCAGGACGACCTGACCGGGCTGACCGTCTCGCTGCAGGGCATCGGCCATGTGGGCGGCTATCTGGCCGACAAGCTGCATGCGGCGGGCGCCAGGCTGATCATGACCGACGTCAACACCGCCCTGCTGGCCGAGGTCGCGGCCCGGACCGGGGCGGAGATCGTGGCCCCCGACGCCATCTATGACGTCAAGGCCGACATCTATGCCCCATGCGCCCTCGGCGCGACGCTGAACCCCCGGACGCTGGACCGGCTGACGGTCAAGGCGGTGGTCGGGGCGGCGAACAACCAGCTGGCGACGCCGGACATCGGCCGGATCCTGTTCGAGCGCGGCGTGCTGTATGCCCCCGACTATGTCGCCAACGGCGGGGGCATCATCAATGTGGCGTCCGAGCTGAAGGCCCGCCAGACCGGCGGCGTCTATGACCCCGACTGGGTCGAGGCCAAGCTGTCGCGGCTGATGGAGACCCTTGCGGAGGTGCTGGATCGCTCCGCCGCCGAGGGCCGCCCCACCCATGAGATCGCCGACTCCATCGCCGAGGCCCGCATCAAGGCGGCGGCCGAGTTGAAGCTGGCGGCGTAGGGCCTTCTTCTTCCTCCCCTTCAGGGGAGGGGAACGCGCGAGCCCCTTAACGCGGCATTTACCACGCTCCCGGCAGTTTCTGCCTAGCGGGCGAGTTTGGTGTCCCGCCAGAGTTCAGGGCGGGGCGCGTGGGCGGCTTCACGGCGGCGGTGCAGAGATTCGGGATCGGGCGCCTTGCGGCCGTCCTCGGCGTGGCCGCGGGCGTGGCCGCCGTGCTGGTGGCCGTGATGCTGCGCGTGGGCCAGGCCCCGGACGCCCTGCTGTATTCCAATCTCGATCTGCGCGAGGCGTCGGAGATCACCACGGCGCTGGATGCCGCCGGCGTGAAGTATTCCTCCAGGGGTGACGGTTCGACCATCTTCGTGAGCCGCGACGAGGTCGGTACCGCCCGCATGCTGCTGGCCGGCAAGGGCCTCGTGACCCAGGGCTCTGTCGGCTACGAGCTCTTCGACAATCAGTCGGTGCTGGGCCAGACCGAGTTTCAGCAAAACCTGAACGCCAAGCGCGCGCTGGAAGGCGAGCTGGCGCGGGACATCATGTCCTTGCGCGGGGTGTCGATGGCGCGGGTGCGCATCGCCCTGCCGGAGCGGGCGCTGTTCCAGTCCGAGGCCGCCGAGCCCACCGCCTCGGTCGTGGTGGGTCTGGGCGGTCGGGAGATGACGGCCGAGAACGTCCGCGCCATCCGAAATCTGATCGCCTCGGCGGTGCCGAACCTGAAGCCCGGCCGCGTCACCGTTGTGGACGACATGAACCGCACCCTGGCTGCCGGGGGAGAGGATGAGGCGTTCGGTGCCGGCGCCGAGGAGGCCAAGGCCGGCACCGAGCGCCAGCTGCAGGCCCGCATTCTCGACATCGTCGAGGGCGTGGTCGGGCCGGGCGCGGCGCGGGTGCAGGTGACCGCCGACATCGACCTGAGCCGCCAGACCACCCAGGAACAGCGCTTCGATCCGGACGGCCAGGTGGTGCGCTCGGTCGCGACCAACGGCGCCGAAAACCAGGAGACCAGCGGCCTGGCCGACGGCGCCGCCACAGCCGCCAACAACATTCCCGGCGCTGAGCCGCCGGCCCAGACGCCGCTGGGCTCGACCTCGACCGAGACCACGGAAACGACCAATTACGAAATCTCCAACACCACCACCACGACGGTGAAGGAGCCCGGTGAGGTCCGGCGGCTGGCCGTGGCGGTGGCGGTGGACGGCAAATGGACCCCGGCGGCGAACGGCGAGGGAGAGGCCACCTGGGCCGCACGCACGCCCGCCGAGATCGCCCAGATCAAGGCCCTGGTCGCCGCCGCCGTGGGCATCGACGAGGCGCGCGGCGACAAGCTGGAAGTGACCAATGTCCGCTTTGACCGCGCGGCCCTGCCGGAAGGCGGGACCGAGGGCGGCGGCGGCATGTTCGACTTCGGCAAGAACGACATCATGCGCGGCGTCGAGCTGCTGATCCTGCTGATCACCGGCCTGCTGCTGATCTTCTTCGTGCTGCGTCCGCTGCTGAAGGCGGCGACAGGCGGCGGGGCGGGAGCTGCCGGTGGCGGGGGCGGCATGCCCGCCATGGTCGGCGGTCCGGGCGTGACCCAGCTGCAGACCACGGCGGCGGGGGGCGGAGTCGCTGGCCAGCTGGCCGCACCGACCGAGATGGAACAGCGGCTCGACATCGCCCGCATCGAGGGACAGGTGAAGGCGTCTTCCGTGCGCAAGGTCGCCGAGTTCGTCGACAAACATCCCGAGGAATCGACGGCGATCCTGCGCAGCTGGGTGCATGAGAGCTGATGGCGCGGCTGCTGACCAAGAAGGCCGCGGTCGACGACATCCGCAAGCTGACGGGGCCGGAGAAGGCTGCCGTCATCCTGCTGTCTCTCGGCGCCGACCATGTCCAGCTCTGGCAAGGGTTGGAAGAGGACGAGATCAAGGAGATCTCGCAGGCCATGGCCACCCTCGGCACGGTCAGCTCCCAGGTGGTCGAGGAGCTTTTGCTGGAGTTCGTCTCCGGCATGAGCGGCTCGGGCTCCGTGATGGGAAGCTTCGAGCAGACCCAGAAGCTGCTGCAGGCCTTCATGCCGGCGGACCGCGTCGATGCCATGATGGAGGAGATCCGCGGGCCCGCCGGTCGCACCATGTGGGACAAGCTGGGCAATGTGAACGAGGCGGTCCTCGCCAACTATCTGAAGAACGAATACCCCCAGACGGTCGCCGTGGTGCTGTCCAAGATCAAGCCGGACCATGCCGCCCGCGTGCTGACCAGCCTGCCTGAGGACTTCGCCCTGGAATGCGTGCAGCGGATGCTGCGCATGGAGCCGGTGCAGCGCGAGATCCTGGACAAGATCGAGCAGACCCTGCGCAACGAGTTCATGTCGAACCTCGCCCGCACCTCAAAACGTGACAGCCACGAGATGATGGCTGACATCTTCAACAGCTTCGACCGGCAGACCGAGGCCCGGTTCATCGGGGCCCTGGAAGAGCGCAACCGCGAGGCGGCCGAGCGTATTCGCGCCCTGATGTTCGTGTTCGAGGATCTGTCCAAGCTGGACCCCGGCGGCATCCAGACATTGCTGCGCGCGGTGGACAAGGACCAGTTGGGACTGGCGCTGAAGGGGTCGTCGGAGAGCCTGCGCGAGCTGTTCTTCTCCAACATGAGCGAGCGCGCCGCCAAGATCATGCGCGAGGACATGAGCTCCATGGGGCCGGTGCGTCTGAAGGACGTCGATCAGGCCCAGATGTCGATGGTCCAGGTGGCCAAGGACCTGGCCGCCAAGGGCGAGATCATGCTGGTCGGCCAGGGCAGCGACGATGAGTTGATCTACTGACATGACCGCCATCCCCGCCCCGTCCCGCCCCTTCGCCTTCGATCAGGAGTTCGCCGAGAACGGCACGATCCTGCGCGCGTCGGACTGGCGTCCGGCGCGGCGCGCCTATCTGCCGGCCGAGGTGGAGGCGCTCGTCGCCCAGGCGGCGCTGGAAGCGCGCGAGGCGGCCCTGTCCGAGATCGAGGGCCAGAGGTCCGCCGCCCTGGCGGTGATCGCCGACGCGGTGGGGCGGGCCCTGCCGGTCCTGTCGGAGGTCGCCAGACGCCATCGCGAGGACGCCGCCGATCTGGCCCTGACCGCCGGGCGCGTGCTGGCCTCGGCCGCCCTTGCCCGGTTTCCGGCCGGAGCGGTGACCGCCGCCATCGAGGCGCTCGGCCGTGAGATCGAGGCGCAGGGCCGGCTGACCGTCCGCGCGTCGGGGCTGGACGAGACCGGGCGGGCGGCGATCGCCGAAGCCTGCGCCCAGGCCGGCCATGCGGGAGGTCTGACGTTCCGCGACGACCCGAGCCTGCCCCCCGCGGCCTTTGAGCTGGCCTGGGCCGACGGTCGGGCCGAGTTCGATCTCGACGCCGCCGCCACGCGTCTGTCTGACGCCCTGCATTCCGCCCTGGCCGCCGAGGCCGGGCACGCCGAACCCCTCGATCTGGGAAGTTGACCGACATGGCCCAAGACCTGCCCCTTGAAGAGTTCGCGGACTCCACCGCCCTCACCACGGTCGATGACTCGGATGACAAGTCCGCGGCCGACCTGGCGCCTGTGTTCGACGTGCCGGTCAACATCGCGGCGGTGCTGGGCAAGTCGAACATGTCTGTGGCCCAGCTGCTGAAGCTGGGGCGTGGGTCCGTGCTGGAGCTGGACCGCAAGGTCGGCGAGGCGATCGACATCTTCGTCAACAACCGTCTCGTCGCGCGCGGCGAGGTGGTGGTGGTCGAGGACCGACTGGGCGTGACCATGACGGAAATCATCAAGACCGAGGATGCGGGCGCCTGAACGGCTGCCGGCAAGTGAGAGATTAGGGAGGACGACCCATGCGGCTTCTGGTGGTCGGCAGACTGAGTGGACAGCTGGCGTCGGCGGTGAAGATGGCCATGGCGCACGGCGCCAAGGTCAGCCACGTCGAGCGCGGAGATCAGGCGACGGAGCAACTGCGACGCGGGCAGGGCGCCGACCTGCTGATGGTCGACTGGCGCATCGACATCGCCGCCCTGATCGCGGCGAACGAGGCGGAGCGGATCCATGTGCCGGTGGTGGCCTGCGGTGTGGACGCCAGCCCGTCGGATGCGGCCGCCTCGATCCGGGCGGGGGCCAAGGAGTTCATTCCCCTGCCGCCCGAGGCCGATCTGATCGCCGCCGTTCTGTCGGCTGTGGCCGATGACGACCGCCCCCTGATCTCGGCCGATCCGGCGATGAAGGCCGTGCTGGCCCTGGCCGACCAGGTGGCGCGGTCCGAGGCCAGCATCCTGATCACCGGCGAGAGCGGCGTCGGCAAGGAGGTGATGGCGCGGTATCTGCACCAGAAGTCCAGGCGGGCGGAGCGGCCGTTTATCAGCGTCAACTGCGCCGCCATCCCCGACAATCTGCTGGAATCCGAACTGTTCGGCCATGAGAAGGGGGCCTTCACCGGGGCCGTGGCGCGTCGCATCGGCAAGTTCGAGGAGGCCGACGGCGGCACGCTCCTGCTGGACGAAATCTCGGAGATGGACACCCGGCTGCAGGCCAAGCTGCTGCGCGCCATCCAGGAGCGGGTGATCGACCGCGTCGGCGGCGGCAAGCCCGTGCCGGTCAACATCCGCATCATCGCAACCTCCAACCGCGACCTCGCCAAGTCAGTGGCCGAGGGCACCTTCCGCGAGGACCTGCTCTACCGGCTGAACGTCGTGAACCTGCGCCTGCCGGCCCTGCGCGAGCGGCCGGGCGACATCGCCGTGCTGTCGGAGCATTTCGTGCGCAAATACGCCGCCGCCAACGGCGTGCCGGTGCGCCCGATCGGGGAGGCGGCCCGTCGGGCCCTGGCCGGGCACCGCTGGACCGGCAATGTGCGCGAGCTCGAGAACGCCATGCACCGCGCGGTGTTGCTGGCCACGGGCCCGGAGATCGACGTCGACGCCATCCGCCTGCCCGACGGCCGTCCGCTGACGGTCTCTGCCTATGACGCCGGCCCCGCCGGGCGCGCGGCGCAGACGGCTGACGCCATCAGTCGCGCCGCGGTGGGCCAGACCGTGGCCCAGATGGAGAAGGCGCTGATCCTCGACACCCTGACCCACTGCCTGGGCAACCGCACCCATGCGGCGACCATCCTCGGCATCTCCATCCGCACCCT